>CAIJTL010001182.1 GCA_903823545.1 uncultured Planctomycetaceae bacterium | reverse complement strand
CCAAGGAACTGAAGAATCTCCGGTTCTTACGACTCACGTTGTTGGCGAGTTCCTCGCTCAGCATCCCCGGTTCTCACTGCTGGCCAAACCGGGGGGCGGGAAGAGCACACTACTGAAACGGTTGGCGGTCGCGTATGCCGATCAGGCGCGTCGTCCGGAAGTGGACGACCAACTGCCGGAGCGGGACTGGTTACCGTTGCTGTTGCGATGTCGTGAACTGCGAGACCGGGCTCATCGACCGATCCTCGAATTGCTGGAGGATCTGGCGAAGCACGCGGGAATGAACGGCGACGAGACTCCGCTGTTCCGCGATCAGATCGATGAGGCGTTGCGATCCGGTCGGGCGCTGCTGTTGGTCGATGGGCTGGACGAGATCTCCGACGAAGGGACGCGGACGACGTTCGCAGGCCACCTCCGTTCGTTCCTGGCGATGTTCCCCAAGGTGGCGATGGTCGTCACGTCGCGCGAGGCGGGATATCGGCATGTGGCGGGTGTGGTTGCCAGCGTGTGCGAGCAATCGCGGCTGGCTCCGTTTGACGAAGCGGACGTCACGCGGTTGTGTGAGTCGTGGCATGTCGTCGTGGTGGACGACAATGAGACCGTTCGCGCGGAGTCGCGAAAACTGGCGAGTACAATTTGGGGCAACGAGCGGATTCGAGCGCTGGCGGAAAACCCACTGATGCTGACGACGCTGCTGGTGGTCCGGCGATGTATGGGCGGCGAATTGCCGACGAAGCGGGTCGAACTCTATCGCGAAGCGGTGAAGGTGCTGATCCGCACCTGGAACGTCCAAGGCTTCGAGCCGATGGATCTCGAAGAAACGCTGGCCCAACTTTCTTATGTGGCCTGCGTGATGATGAACGAGGGGCTGCAACAGATCGGACACCGGCGGCTGTTGAAGCTGTTACAGGAAGCCCGTGCGGAGATGCCCGCCGAGTTGCAATTCACGAAGATCAGTCCGGCGGAGTTCATCGAGCGGGTGGAATACCGCAGCAGCCTGCTGATGCAGACGGGGCACGAGCGGATCGAAGAGGAACTTCAGCCGGTCTACGAGTTCCGGCATTTGACGTTTCAGGAATATCTGGCGGCGCGCGGCCTGATCGAGGAACAGTATCCCGGCCGCGACCAAGGGCAGCCGCTGGTCGAGTTGCTCGCACCGCATTTCGAAGACGAGCGCTGGCGAGAAGTCATTCCGTTGGCCGCCGTGCTGGCCGGTCGCAAAGCCGAGCCGCTGATTCAGCGACTGACGACCGTGTGCGAAAGCCGCGAGCTCGAACACGGAATTCCCACAAAGAAAGAGGTGACCGCTCCGGCTGTGATGTTGTTGCGGCAATGCTTGC
Organism: uncultured Planctomycetaceae bacterium; assembly: GCA_903823545.1. Classification (GTDB taxonomy): domain Bacteria; phylum Planctomycetota; class Planctomycetia; order Planctomycetales; family Planctomycetaceae; genus SXKJ01. The sequence goes on along the minus strand of CAIJTL010001182.1, from coordinate 2,048 downwards.
TAGACGAGGTACAAGTCAATTCTGGGACGCTCCACGCTGCCCTGCGGCAAATTGGGAAATTTGGTAATGAGGAATGGCTGAAAGGCTCGGTCGCCAACCTACGGCGTGGTCGTTTCGGCGAGATATTTCAGCAGATCGTCGAAGATGCTTATCTCGAAGGTACATCGAACTGGGAAGGTTACGGCTCAACACTGAGTAGTCTCGCTCTTGATTCCGCCTGTCACGATAAGTCGCCGCAACTCTCAGAGGAAGTTGCGGCAGTACTCAGCGTCTGGTTGAGTTCCACAGACCGGTTATCTGAGATCCGAGCCGCGTTAGTTTGCATGTGGTTAGCGTATTTGACTCGCGAAGTTGCTGACGATGTCCGCGAGAGGCTTTCACCACTTTGGCAGCGACTCCATAACACACTTGTCACATTGCTTTCTCCTGATGATCCCCAGCGCGCATTCGCTGCATGCTGGGCGTTAGCTTGGACCGGTGCTGCGAGACTCCCGAAATCATCTCCAGAGCTCGGTCTATTCCGCTCGCTTTTCCAGCTCTGGCGCGAAGCCGGCTCCGACGAATTGCGGAGTTTCGCCGCCTCAGCATTCCGCGAACAACCGTTACTGTCGCGGGACGCATTCCCAGCAGATACCTGGGGCGATTGCGACAAGTGGCTTGAGGAAATTGCTAACAGCGCTGAGGAACCAGCGGCTTTAGTTCTCGCGTGGTACAGGCGTCGTCCCTGGAGCGATTCCGAACTATTCCAAAAAGTATCTGTGATGCGACGTGCGTGGCGCGGCCCCACTGGTCTCGAATTGCTCGAACGCCTGGATGCCGAGCTCAAGATGTCTGCGAGAGCGTTGGAAGATCCGGCGTGAAATTTCCCTAACTTACGCTTCGAGTTACTTTATGAGCCGGGCAAGAAGCCCTTTTCGCGGAGTTCTTGCACGTTTTCTGGTGCGCTGGAGATGACTCGTTCGGTCGTGTACTTCAGCAAGGCGACTCCACCCATTTTGGGTGGGGCGGTGAGGATGGCGACTCGGTCTTCGTCTTCGGAATCGAGCTGCTTATTCAACTTGTCGACAACCTCTTCGACGCTGTCACTGACGATCTGCTTGGAACTGGATGTGTTTTCGATCCGGAGGTTCCGGAACGCCGCCGTGCGGGCGAGCAAGAAGTGGACGATGTCCGACTCTTCTTCGAACTCTTGTTGCTCAAAGAAGTTTTCAAAGTCCGGGTGCATGTTGTCGGGAGTCAAAATCAGCGGACGGCTGATGCGCACTTCACCCTTGCGGATCGACACCATCGAACCGGGCTTCTGGCTGCCACAGACCAAGTAATACGGCAGCTCGGAATCACCAAACGTAAACAGCCCGTATCGAACCGGACGAGCGATCGAGACGGCATTCCAGGCACGCAAAAATTTCCGCTCATCATCGAACGGTGAGAACAACATTGTTTGATTCCGTTGGGGAGCAACCAGATCCGGTGGCAACAATCGGGCACCGGGAGCCGACAACAACACGCGATAGTTGAGTTGCTGAATCATGATCTGACAAGCCTCCGCAAAAAACTGTCGGTTGAATGGCATGTGAGTTGGCAGTGCCATGAAGGCTTCGCAAAGGGTGTGCCCGATTGCCTTGAGGCTCGCAACAGCTTGACAACGAGGCTCGTTCTCGTGAAAAGGTTTTTCGCGTTCACGATACTCAATTGCGGTAGAGTGACGTCACGAGTTTTCTGTTTCCCCAAGTTGCAAGTTCAGGAGTAATCACAGTATGAGCGGGCCGATCGTCCGAACCGGAACGACTCCGGAGTTTTGGAAGAACTGGGATCAAGTCTTTGGTAACAAGTCACAGAATGCGAAGTCCGACAAGACTACGGCTGCGACGACCAAGGGCACAAAGAAAGCAGCCGCTCCTAAAAAGGCTGCAAAGAAGTCTGTCAAAAAGGCAGCAAAGAAAAAGTGACTCTGAGGGTCATAGAGGCTGTTTCAAAACGGATTTACTAACCCGAAGCGTAAGCGAGGGCATCTTGAAATCGCGTGTAGAATGGCCCTCGCTCACGCT
>CAIJTL010001181.1 GCA_903823545.1 uncultured Planctomycetaceae bacterium | reverse complement strand
ACCCGTTTCATCGACGATCGCGATCTCAGGTTGGCTGCTGACAAACTTCGCTTCACGAGTCACATCGCGACCGTCCGTTTCGATCAACAACTGTCGTCGAGCAAATGGATCACTCAAGCTGACCGATTCTGGTTTCACGGAGACTGGTCCGGCAAAAGTCGAAGTGACGGCGCTCAATGCGAAAACCAGTGATAACGAGTGAGCGAAGAATCGAGCGGTTGGAACCATGGGGCTCCCTTTCAGGCGAGGTCGTCGAAATTCACGTGGGGTGATTTGGTGAGCAACGTACTTTATCGCGAACATGGAGTCAGAACAGCAATTGTTTCTGGATTTCTTACGTCTCTCTCACCGACTTGTCTGCCGTTGATGCCCCAACTACAACCGCTCCCTTCGCCGGTGACGGAATGCCGTGCGATTACGCGAAGATTTGACGAGAGTGACTCATGCCCAAATTGACTCAAGCCGATTTGATCGACCTGAACCAGAACTTTGAAGAACGGACGCCGCAAGAGTTGTTGCAGTGGGCCAGCCAAGTGTTTGGCGATAAGCTCGCCGCAGTCTCTGCCATGCAAGAAGCGGGGAGCGTCGTCTGCCATATGCTTTCCACGATGAAGCTCGGTGTCCCGGTGTTATTCGTCGATACGGGAGTCATGTTTCAAGAAACGTTGGACACGCGAGATCGGTTCATCAAAGAGTACGGCCTCAACGTTATCACGTTGCGTCCGAAGCAGACGATGGCGGAGCAAACCAAAGAGTTCGGCATTCTTTATCTGACCGTTGAAGGTCAGAAGCAATGCTGCCACGCTCGGAAGGTTGAACCGCTCAATCAAGTTGCTGGTCAGTATCACGCCCTCGTCGGTAGCTTGCGGCGGAGTGAAGGTGGCAAACGCGCCGTCTGCCCGATACTGCAGGTGGATACCGAGAACAGCACAATACGCATCAACCCGTTGGCCATGATGACCGACGAGCAAATGGCGGCCTACATCCACGATCACAACGTCATCGTGAATCCGCTGCATGCTCAAGGTTTTTCGACGATCGGCTGCAACCGCTGCACAACGCCAGTGCTGCCGAATGAACCGAAGCGAGCAGGGCGATGGCGACATCTTGGCCCGTGGTCAGTCTACTGCGGCATCAATCCCGCTGACCGCGAAGCAGGAGCCAAGCAAGCGATCGAATTGCCGCAAGACGTCATCGACCGCATCCTTGGCCGCGAGACAGACTTCTCGATCTGAAGCAACGAGTCAAGGCTTGTTGACTGTGTTGGTCCTGCGAGTTCAAGTCGTGTTAGTCGAGCTTGCTGCGGATTCGCCAAAGCTCAAACAGGATCGTTGTTAACAACACGTTGGTCACGACAAGTCCCACCGTCGACTGTTGAGCGAATCCGTTTGAGATTGCGCCGGTGCTCAGCACAATGACCACCACGAGCCACGCCACGTTGGTGAGCAATGGCTTGGAAGGTGACGTCGATGCTGCGTCGGCCTCGGTCGGATCACTTCTTAATTCCGACAGCGGGATTGCAATTGGCCAATCGTCGTCATCAATAGATCGTTGCGGATCTTCTCGCGTGATGAGCGCTGCGAAGTTTGAAGGGCTAGCGACAGGAGCAGTGGTGGGAACGGGAACTTCAGTGCATGGGATTTCAAGATTGTTTTCTGCCAACGGAAAGGACTGGCCGCATTCAGGACAACGAACCTTGCGCGCGCTTTGGACAGTCAGTCTCTCGAAGTCGATGACAAATTTGTGGCCGCATTGGCATCGGAGTTTGGCCATCTGAGGTTCCTCGAAACACGCGCATTTGAGCAGAAGGCGCCCACGCTACAGGAAATCTGCCGGTGATTCACTTCCCGAATTGATGCTGGCTGCGTTCAAGTTGTTTCTGGTGCTCAACGTAATCCGAAGTTGTCGGAAATGATCTGTGGCACGGTTGCGCCGCCAAATCTGTGCTTGGTCGCGGAAGGATTTCTGATGCAACTGGCTTATGAATCGAGGCCGCCCCTTGATCTGTTGCCGCTCGTTGCTATTTTTGACATCCGGAACTGTCAAAAAGGAACTCCCGCCTGTGAACGAAGAGCTTTACGACGATTACATCCTCGATCATTACGAGTGCCCATACCACAAAGGGCACATCGAATGTCCGACTTGTGCTCACAGCGAAAAGAACCCGTTGTGCGGCGACCAGATTCGGTTGGAACTGAAAGTTGATCACCAAGGGAAAGTTTCCGAAGCATTTTTCAACGGAAAAGGCTGTGCGATCAGCCAAGCGGGGGCGTCAATTCTCTGTCAGCACGTCGAAGGGAAATCGCTCAATGAACTACGCGGCTTCCAGGCTCCCGACATGCTTCGGTTGTTGAAGGTTCCGCTGACGGCAACTCGACAACGCTGCGGTTTGCTGTGTTTCAAGGTGCTCAAGACGATGATGTACTCGTTGGATCAAGCACCGACCGAATCGGGCGAGCCGGTTACTGCGAGTTCTGGATAGGTTTCGTCGCGGGAAATGCGCGACGAAACCTATCCAGAACCCAATCGGACAACGAACGCCCACGGACGCTTTTTGATTGAGAGCGGGCTGAGCACTCGCCCTTGCTCGGGCTTCGGGTTATTAAGCCATATCCCGATGACACAAACACAACCGTTTGCAGAATAGAGAGCCGTCATGGCACTGCGTGAATTTGATCTCGATGCGATCCGGGCAGATTTTCCGATCCTGGGGCGACCGCTTCCCAATGGAGCTAAACTCGCTTATCTCGACAACGGAGCAACCTCGCAAAAGCCGCATGCGGTGATAGACAAGCTACGTGAGGTCTATGAGACCTACAACTCGAACGTGCATCGCGGCATTCATCAACTCGGTGATCGAGTCACTGTGGAACTGGAGGCCGCTCGTGAGAAAGTGCAGCGGTTTCTCGGTGCGAGAGAGTCGGCGGAAATCATTTTCACGTCCGGGACAACAATGTCGATTAACCTCGTCGCGAATGCTTGGGGGCGTAAGTTCCTCAAGCCTGGCGATGAAATCGTTCTGAACGAGATGGAGCACCACGCCAACCTTGTTCCCTGGCAGCAAGTCGCCAAGGCGACTGGTGCGAAATTGCGCTACATACCGCTAACTGCGGATGGTCGTCTCGATGCATCGCACTTCGACCGGATCATCACACCGAGAACGAAGTTGGTCGCAGTGACCGCAATGTCCAACGTGCTCGGCACGATAAACCCGATTCAGGAACTAACGACACGAGCACGACAAGTCGGCGCGGTGATCATGGTGGATGGCGCTCAAAGTGTCCCGCACATGCTGACCAATGTTTTGAACCCGGCAGTAGATTTTCTCGCGTTCTCTGGCCATAAAACTTACGGTCCGACCGGGATCGGAGTGTTGTACGGTCGTCGCGAATTGCTCATGGCAATGGACCCGTTCATGTGCGGTGGCAACATGATCGACGAAGTGAAGTTGGAGTCATCGACCTGGGGCGAGCTCCCTTCAAAGTTTGAAGCCGGAACGCTGCCGATTGCTGAGGCGATCGGGTTAGGAGCAGCGATCGACTATGTGCAGTCGATTGGATTCGATGCGATCCACGCCCAAGAAACTAAGCTTCTCGAACGAGCCATGCGTTTGCTACCGGCCGCTCCAGGAGTCACGGTCTATGGTCCATCAATCGAGCATCGTGGAGCGATCGTCAGCTTTACAGTCGAAAAAGTTCACCCGCATGATCTGGCAGATCTTTTCGATCAAAAAGGGGTCGCCGTACGAGCCGGTCATCATTGCACAATGCCGTTGCATGAATGGCTCGATGTCTCGGCCACCGCTCGCGCGAGCTTCGCGTTCTACAACACTGAAGCCGAGGTCGATGCACTGATCGACGCGATT
>CAIJTL010001180.1 GCA_903823545.1 uncultured Planctomycetaceae bacterium | reverse complement strand
TGACCTTTCTGCGGAAGATGTCAAATCGTCTACAACTCCAGACGCTTCAAACGGCAGTGAATAATGTCAGCAGGACTTAAACAAGTCGGGCGAAGCAATCAAGCATTAGACTCCGAGCGGGCGTTCGGGGTGTGGGAACAATTCTTGGCAGCACCACCGATGCGGTGAAGTAGCCGGGAGTCCTGAGATATTCGCTTTTTTGAAGCGCAGGGATCGCTGAGAGAACGGACGCAGAGGATGCGGAGGACTCTCAGCGAACTCCGCGTCAAACTCTGTGGCCCCTGCGTTTCAAAAAGCATTTCCAAGTGGATTCCAAATCCGGTCGGATTACGCCAGGAAAAATTGTCGCACCCGGCGTTCGCTACTTTTTGATGATACTTTTCGACAAGAATGACGCGCTGTGCTTTCTCGGTCGATAACTTGGTTGAAGACAATATCAGCAAACACAACGGCAACTTTATTCAAAGGTTAGTTTCAAATGATTCGCGTCGCTGTCTGCGGGGCTACGGGTTACACGGCTCTCGAATTGATCAAAATTTTGTTGCGACATCCGCAGGTGCAAATCACGGCGGTCACCAGTCGCCAAGAAGGTTCACCCTCTATTTCGTCCGTGCATCAAAGTTTGACCGGGCGATTGAATTTGCGTTGCGAAGACCTTTCGCCAGAACAGATCGGCGAACGAGCAGACGTTGCGTTTTGTTGTTTGCCTCACGGCGCGAGCACGGCAGTGATCCCGAAGATCCTCGCGACCGGTTGTAAGGTGATCGATTTGAGCGCCGACTACCGACTCTCGGACCCAGCGGTTTACGAAGAGTGGTACGGTGAAGTGCATACCGATCCGACTCGACTTGGTCGAACGGTTTACGGGTTGCCGGAGTTGTTCGCGTCAAAAATCCCTGGCAGCGAGTTGATCGCGAATCCCGGCTGTTACACCAGCACGTCGATCCTGGCTCTCGCCCCATTGTTAGCTGCGAAACTGATCGAGCCGACGGGGATCATTATCGATGCCAAAAGTGGCGTCAGCGGTGCGGGCCGAACGCCGAAACTCAACACGCTGTATTCCGAATGCAACGAAGCGTTGTCCGCATACTCAGTCGGCAAGCATCGACACACGCCGGAGATCGAACAGGTCCTCGGCGACGTTAGCGGCCAAAAGGTACAAGTCATTTTCACGCCGCATCTGATCCCGATGGATCGCGGCATGATGGCGACGATCTATCCACGGCTGACTCGCAAAGCGACACAGGCTGAACTGCTGCAAGTCATGCGTGATTTCTACGCCAACAAACCGTTCATTCGAGTCGTCGAGCATTTGCCATCCACGAAAGACTCAGCCTTCACGAACTTCTGCGACCTAACGGTTCGCTTCTGTCGCGAGCAACTCATTGTCATCGCGTGTCTCGATAACCTTCTGAAAGGTGCCTCCGGCGTCGCCGTGCAAAACTTCAATTTGCTCTGCGGCTTCGATGAGACAACGGCGTTGTTGCCCGCGTGAGTTCGACTCGGCTCATGAACCGCTTGGCTGCGAAGCGTTCGTTGCATTGCCGCCGAACTGGTCGCTTAACAATCAATCGTTCTTGCAAATTCCCACGTGGAGACATGGCTTGAATAGTCTCGCCATTCGGCACGTTTGAGTTTTAAGTATGAGCGTGTGAATTCGGCGCCCAATCTTGTTGTCAGCACAGTGTTGGTTTCCAGTGCTCGTAGGGCATCGAACAAATTATCGGGGAGGTGGCGCAGACCTTCGAGCTTGCTTCGGTCTTGATAGGCGTTGATCTCAAGGCGAGGACCGGGATCTCGCTTTTCATCGATGCCATCGAGCCCCGTTTCGAGAATAGCGGCGGCGGACAAGTAAGGGCTGGCGGCACCATCGGAGAGACGAAGTTCAATTCGTCCGCCGCCAGGAATGCGAATCATGTGGGTGCGGTTGTTGCCCGCGTAGCTGATTGTATTAGGCGACCAGGTCGCTCCCGATGAAGTGACCGGCGCGTTGATGCGGCGAAAGGAATTCACGGTCGGAGTTACGATTGCGCTCAGCGCCTCAGCAGAATGCAACATGCCACCAATGAATGCGTAGGCCATTGATGAGAGGCCGTCGACATCGGCGGAATTCGCAAAAAGGTTCTTGCCGCTCTTTCGATCCCACAACGAGATGTGCGTGTGACAGCCATTGCCAGTCAGTCGCGAAAATGGCTTCGGCATGAAGGTGGCTCGCATGCCATGTTTCTCGGCCAACGTCTTAACCATGTACTTGAAAAAGGTCTGTCGATCGGCGGTTTGCAACGCTTCTGCATACTTCCAGTTGATTTCAAACTGGCCGTTCGCGTCTTCGTGATCGTTCTGGTACGGCTCCCAACCAAGCTGAATCAGTGAGTCGCAGATCTCCGCGATGAGATCGAACCGGCGCATCAAGGCTTGCTGGTCATAGCACGGTTTGACTTGCTCATCGCGCGGGTCCGCGATCGCCTGCCCGTCTGGAGTGAGCAAGAAGAATTCACACTCGACTCCAGTCCGAAGCTCTTGGCCGCGTTCGGCCAGCCGAGCGAGCGAAGCCTTGAGGACATTGCGCGGAGCATGGGCCACCGGCTGACGATTCATCCACGGGTCTGCTGCCAGCCATCCGACTTCCGGCTTCCAAGGCAATTGAATGAGGCTGTTCGGATCGGGAGCGGCGAAGACATCGGGATCAGCGGGAGTCATGTCGAGCCACGTCGCAAACCCGGCGAACGAGGCTCCCGTTTCGCAGATATCGTCGATCGCTTGCGCGGGAACTAACTTGGCTCGCGATGTTCCGAAGAGGTCAGAGTAGGAAACCAAAAAATAACGAATGCCGAGTTCTTCGGCTTTCTGGCGCAGCGACATCGGCGTGGTCTCTCAAGCTAGAGGTCCAGCCTAGGCTGCTTAAGCGCTGAGCAGTTCGGCAATGGCATTCTTCAGAAACAATTGGTCTGCGGGGTTCTTTGCAGGATTGCCCGCGCGATGTCCCCAAATCGAAGGAATTGGGAGATATCTCGCATTTGGCATCTGCCGCGATTCGGCGAAGGCATCGTCTGGTGTGAAATAAAGATCGGTCTCACTCGGCATGATCAGAGTCCGTGCACGAATTGCGCCAAGCGCAGCCGCTATGTCTCCACAGAACGTTTCGTTGTCGCTGATGTCCGATCGTTTCCAGGTCTCGATCATCGACAACAAGTTCGCGGCGTTGCGACGAAGGAAGCTCGCTTCCCAATCTCGAATCAAAAAATCTTCCAACGACGAGTAACCAAGTTCGAGATATTTCCGCTCGCGATAAAACGCTTGCGACATCGCCCAGCCAGCATAAATACGACCAAAGGCTCGCAGACCGCGTTCGGGGCGATCGGTAAAACGCTCACCGTTCCAGGCGGGATCAGTAATGAGTGCCGCGCGAAGCCCTTCGAGAAACACAATGTTGTGGGGTGTGGTCTTCGCCGAACTGCACACCGCGGCAATTCGTTCGACCTCATCGGGAAACAGCGCTCCCCAATGCAAAGCCTGCTGAGCTCCCATCGACCATCCATAGGCCAATGCCAGCCGCTCGACGCCGAAAACCTCACGCAACAATCGACGCTGAGCAGTGATATTGTCGATGTGTGTGAAGCTCGGAGTTGGTGCGTCACCCAGGTTGCTCGGCGAAGTCGACAGCCCGTTGCCGAACATGTTCGTGATGACGATGAAATATCGCGTCGGATCGAGAATCTTGTCGGGGCCAATCAGCCAGTCGATGTCCGAATGATGCGCGGCATACGACGTCGGATAGAGAATCACATTCGACTTCGTCGCGTTCAGCTCGCCGTAGGTCTTGTACGCCAGCTGCGCTTCAGGCAGCGTTGTTCCCGCTTGAAGCCGGAAATCCAGCAGTTTGAATACGTCGTGGTTCGACATCGGCAATATTCCGATCAGCTCGACATGGGCTGTTGATGGGGGCCGCTGACGGACTGAATGACCGTCCGATTCGCGGCCACGTAATTCGGGGCAAGGTGTGCGAGGTGTTCTTTCAGCTTTTGATGAGCCAGTGGAAGCTGATGAAATGGGATCGACGGGTAGAGGTGATGCTCGGTGTGAAAGGGCATATTCCACATCAACAGTCGAATCAGCGGGTTCGTCAGCGTCGTCCGAGTGTTCGTCAAGCCGTTTTCATCTTGAGTGCAGCCGGTGTGTTCCACGATCAAGATTGCTCGCAACAGCGGTTGAGCGAGCATGGCTGGAAGAAACCAATACAACCACGCGTAAGAATAGCCCATCGCGATCGACACGATGCCGACCACATAGACCGCCAGTTGCAGACTTGCCGACAGCGCAATCTTTGATCGAGCGGTCTCTGGCACGAACTGATACTTTTGCGTTCGTCCGAATGCTAATCCCAAGAATGACATCGGCCGCATTAACCAAAACGGGATGGAGCTAATCTCCCAAGCGTAATCAGCGATGCTTCGCGGCTTGGGTGTCATCAACTCAGGATCGCGAGCGGGGTCTTGGGTGTAGCGATGGTGCCACGTGTGGTAGTAGCGGTAGTACGTGAAGTTGTAGAACCCCAGTAGTCCCGCCAGCCAACCGAACGCCTCGTTCAAAATGCGAGTCGCGAAAACCGTGCGATGCACGCACTCGTGCATCGGAGCGAACATCGTGACGATCGTGAATCCGTGCAACACCATCGCCGGAATCATCAACCACCAATTCGGTAGGGCCGCCTTCACGAGCCATCCCGTCGAAGCCATCACCAAAAAGTGGATGCCGAATCGCAGGAAGCCGCGTGCATCAGATTTTTGACTCAGCGATCGAATGACTTCGATGTCGAGAACATTTCGGCCCGGAAGGCCCGACGTTCCCATGTCGACTGACTCAATTGGAACCGCTCCAGATGCCATCTTATGCCGCCTTGAAAAACCTGCGGGGTCGGATCAACCAACCAAAGGGCACTTGACTAGAGCGTTAAGCCAAGAGCATTGAACGGCAAGAAGGTATAAGGATTGCGTGACGGCTTCAACCACTCAGTCGTTCTTCTGAGAAGGTACGTGGAAACAAGGAGGTCAATCATTCGTAATCCCACTTCGTCGCCCACGGGTCGCGCGTCTGTTTTTGCCACGCTTTGAGTTTGTCCTTCAGCTCCGCAATGCGTTGAGCGTGTTGCGGATCGTCCGCGAGATTCTGCACTTCGTCGGGGTCAGTGCTGAGGTCATACAACTCAAAGCGAGGACGATGAATGTACGCCGACGTCGAACGTTTACCGTATTGCGGGAGCTTCGTCTTGAGCACCATTTGCCATGTCGGCGATTCCTGCAAGTCGGACGCAAACGGATAGGGGAGCGGATTTGCGATATTGAAGATCAATTTGTGCTGACCAGAGATCACAGATCGCATCGGGTAATACATCGTCACTTCATGAAACGTGTGCGAACCAAAGATTTCGTTGAAGCCATGCTGAGATGCGTGCTCATCGGCAAGCGCCTTTAAGAATGAGCGGCCGTGAAACTTCAGCGGCTTCAACACCCCATTCTTTTGCTTGCGAGCAAGTTCGGCCGGCGTGCCGTTCTCTTGCGGAACGACTGGCAAGCCGACCGGTTTCACGCCGCACCAATCGAGAATCGTGGGCGTGATATCAACCCACGCGACGAGTGCGTCGGTTGTCTTTCCATCGCTCTGGCGGCTCGCTGGAGTCGGGTCGCGCACGATCAACGGCAATCGAGAACCTGGGTCGTAAAGATTCGTCTTCGCCCCGGGAAACGGCGGACCATTGTCGCTCAGTAAAAGAACCAGGGTATCTTCCCAATGTCCGGTTTCACGCAGCGCTTGCATCAGTGCTCCGACCCCTTGATCGAATCGGTTTGTCGCTTCGTAGTACTCCGCCCACTCTTGCCGCACGACAGGATCATCGGGCAACCAAGACGGGACCTGCATCTCTTCCGGTTTGAAGCGAACCGACTTCACCCCAGGAAACGCATCATCCTTCGGAGAGTTTCCAAACCCACTCGGCCCACTTCGATGCGGGTCGGTGCTACACCAATAGAGAAAGAAGGGACGATCGTCTTTCTCCGCGATCCACGCCTTCGCATTCTCAGCCATGCGGACGGAATTACGTGAGCCTTGAATCCCTTCGTTGCGATAGAACTCAAAGCGATACGTCGCTTCCGGTGCGAGGTGATATTTGCCGATCGAGCAAGTGCGATAACCAGCCTCGGTCAGCATCACCGGCAGCGTCTTCACGGAATCATAGGTCGAGAAATGCCCGTCGCCGTGCGCGTGTCCGTAGTGCCCGGTCGTGTGGTTGAAGAGGCCCGTCATCAAGACAGACCGGCTCGCCGAACAACTGGCGGTCGTGCAATAGGCTCGCGTGAAGCGAGCGCCCTCTCCCGCCAAGCGATCGATATTCGGAGTCTTCGCCTGCATGTCGCCATAGCAACCAAGCTGCAAGCCGAGATCATCAGCAACCATCACAACGACGTTCTTGGTGCCCGTCTTTGTCGGCGACTGTTCCTTCGCGTTTGCTGGCTGTGTTGTGATGGACAAGGCCAGAAACAACATCAACGAATTCAAAGCAGCCGATGATTGCGGCATAGTTGTGTGATCCAAGTTTTGTGAGAAGATTCTTCGGCACCGAAATCGCTATCTTCAATCTGCTTTGTCGTGGCCAACAAAACGATCGTTCGCTTGGCAAGACTCGATCATGCTAACTCTGTTTGCAAGGAACGACAGCGAATCAAGATTAGGCAGCGAATGGAGGCAACCTATTCGCTGCCTAATCTTGATTCGCTGTCACCCTTCTGCCACTTCAAAGAGTTGTTGAGCCAGTTCATGCAGAGTGGCAAACAGACTACAAGCCGTTGAACACGGCCTCCAGGCAAGCGTTAAGTCGAGGAAGCTGTGCCGCCACTGAATAGCGTTCTTCGACCGTGCGTCGCGCGGCAGCGGACACCGACGTCCGCATGGCTTGGTTGCTCAACAACTGTCTGAGCAAAAAAGTCCATTCGTCAGGAGTCGTGGCGAGCCACCCGGTTTTTCCGTGTCGAATGATCTCCGAATTGACTCCCACTGGGGACGCAACTGACGGAATGCCCAACGCCATGTACTGCAAAATCTTGAGGCCGCACTTGTAGCGAGTCCAATCTGTATCCGGCATCGGCATCAGGCCAATATCGAAGGCTTTGAGTTCTTTGATCTCGTTCGCTTCAGACCATTTGATAAAGCGAGTCGTGACACCGTCGCTCTCAAGATTCAGTTGTTTCAAACGCTGATCTGACTCCGCAATCACACGCAATTCAAAGGAGAACTCACGAGCCAATTGCCGAAGTGGTTGCCGCAACACTTCGAGGTATTCGATATTCGCCGCCGTCCCGGTCCACCCCATAACGAGCCGACGACCAGAGTCCTCAGAGCTGAGTGTTGCAGAATTTGAATTCTGCGTTTTGAAATCGTCCTGACTCGCACCGTACTGATACCGTTCCAAATCAACGCACGTCGCGATAACTGTCACGCGCGAGTTGATCGACCTGGCTCGAACAGCCAGTAATTCGTTTCCAGCAATGATGTGATCGCTGAGTCCGCAGAGCACCTCAAACTTAGCGCGGTTTAGCACGAAGAGCCCATCATCGATATCGAGCACTAACCGTCTGCAGATTTGCCGCAACGCTTGCTCGACATCGAATGTCTCATCGCTGAAAAGTTCGCGTTCGAGGACCACGACATCTGGCGACCAACGCCTCAGTTCCGCGAGGTCTTGCTTGCGATGCCAGCGTTTGATCTGCCCACTCAACCGAAATCCCAACAACGGCCACGACGCATACTTCTCGGGACGACTCGGCAAGACGAGACATTCATGGCCAAGCTGCTGTAAATGCGGGACGAACGCCAACACTCGAAACCGACTGCTGGGGACGAGACGTCCCGACGTTAAGAAGGCGATACGCATACCGAATGTGAGTCCTCAACCAAACGCCCACGGAATTTGCCTCAGCGAAAACAGGCTTGTTCCTTCGCCGTGAGATTGTGTGGTCCCCCATCGTAGAGCAAAAGCCTCGAACCACTGAAAGATGCTCTGTGGAAAGATCGGTCGGTCGTTTTCCAAGGCGTCCGATCACGGACGGGTTGAATTGGATCGCTGAGCGAGATTTGGAAGCCGCTCGTCATTGGTCACGGTGATGCCATGCTCTCAAAGGTGAATAGTTCTCAACATAACCCATCCACATTGTCCAAAGAGCTGATACTTATCATGGCCTCCTGGAATGGCGGTGCCTGTCCTAAGTTTTGGCGCGATGCCGGGAGGCTCGCAGGCTGGTCGATGTAAGGCCACCTTGGGTTTTCCGGATCAGCCGCTTCTTCTTCCAGGAGACCGATGATGAGGTTCTATCAAGCGACGCATTCTTCCTACTGAGGGGTCGATTGCACGCCAGGACCATGCATGTTTGCGTCACGGTCGGCTAATGCGTCGGATTGCAGAAACGGTAGGGTGGGACCAGCGCAAACGCCCATTGGCTCGCCGGTCTTTTCAGACAGCCGCCTTGGTCGCGAGATCACTTCGGCCGAACACTCAATCGATGTTTGGTGCGTCGCACCGGGACAATCCGCCACGTCTGCCGACGTTGAAAAACTTGTGGCGGTGAAAAGACCATGAAGGAATCAACCCACTAACCCGACGCGTGAGCGAGGGCGATCGCTCAGCCGACAGCATTCGCGACGAAGCGCTCTTGAGCATTCGCCCTCGCTGACGCGTTTAGAAGTTGCGCTGTTGAGTCGCGAAGCGACGACAGCAGATAGCTGCGGGCGTAAGCCCGCAGAGAAATGTTGGAAACTCTCGGAGAGCCGCACGATTTCCAACAAATCCTTGGGCTTACGCTCAAGGCTATCTGCTGACGTCGCTTCGCGACTTTCGAAACGCGCAACTTCAAAACTCACGCGTCGGGTTAGTTTGGTGACGGCTTTGCTGCTCCATGACACCGTTTGCAGAAGCCACCCCGT
>CAIJTL010001179.1 GCA_903823545.1 uncultured Planctomycetaceae bacterium | reverse complement strand
TGTCACATAGCAGGGGACATGTGGCAGAAAGAATCCAACACTCATGAAGAATGGGCGATCATGAGTTGTGCGGAGTTGATCAACACCCCATGAAGCAAGCTTGTAATCGCCCTTGTCTTCATCGTTGTGCGGAAACGTACCCCAGTCGACAAGCGGGTGACCGCTTGGCGTTACGACCAGAGGAAACTTTGGTCTCGCTCCCACATCCGCGGGCGGACCCACTACGTCAAACTCATTGTCTGCAGGGCGACGGCCGTAACCGCCGTGATAAATCTTTCCTGCCATCAGATTCTTATAGCCACTCTGACGAAGATGCTGTGGAAGTGTCAAAACCCCCTCCAGACCCTCAGCATCGCGAAGTGCAGGTGATAGCCCGTAGACACCGATTGAAGACGGACGGCGACTGGTAAGAAGGCTGACACGCGATGGATTACAGAGAGGTGACTGGCAATGAGCATTTAGAAAGACCGTGCCGCGTTTGGCCAGCCGATCGATGTTGGGAGTTCTCGACTGAGGATGGCCCCCAAGACATCCAATCCAATCGTTCTGATCATCGATCGCGATCATCAATACATTGGGCCGCTCGCGATCAACAGGTTCGGCTGCGAAGATCGGCGAACGCATAACGGTCATTAACGCCGCGATCAGACAAGTCCGGGAATCGCAGTGGTGTATAAGAAAGCATTTCAAGAGGGTGACTCCAACAATCGGAAACGCGGACGGGAGATCGTGATTCTGGCAATACCACGCAAAAATTGAAAACGGCCTCAATCCGGAGATTCGATCGTACGATAATCAGGTGTCCTTCAACCGAACCGGCTGAAACGACCATAACCTCAGCAGAAAACTGGTGACTGGACATAGCTGATTCGCAAGTAGAACGGTGAAAAGCCCAGGAAATTGCGAAGCAGCGGCAGAGTGGCTGGACATCTGGTCCAACAGCTGCCAAAATATGTGCCCCCCCGAAATGACCTCACATTCGGGGCGTATAGCTCAGTTGGTTAGAGCGCAGCTCTGATAAAGCTGAGGTCCGTGGTTCGAATCCACGTACGCCCACTGTGGCGACAGCGCCGGTGAATTTGAGGGGACGTAGCTCAATTGGGAGAGCGCTGCCCTTGCAAGGCAGAGGTTGTCGGTTCGATCCCGATCGTCTCCAGTGGTCCTCGGACCAAAAAGTGGTTCTGAAAGTTTTAAACTTTTTTGAGCCGAAGTGTTGACGAGAAATCAAACGCTCGATACACTTCCCCCTCCGCGGAAATGAGCCAAACGGCCCAATGACGCGAAATGATCTTTGACAATTTAATGAAGTCTAAGTGGCATCTGTAAACGTTTTCACGAGAAGAGCAGTTGGTCGAAAGGCTGGCTGATGTTTATCGTAATGTGTTGGCAGATCGTCAGTCGGAAGATTTTCTGGCTGTTGATCAATGTGGCCAAATACATAAGGGCGTGTGGGGGATGTCTTGGCGCCAGAAGGCGATGAAGGGCGTGGAAGGCTGCGATAAGCCCGGGGAAGTTGTCAAACGAGCGTTGATCCCGGGATCCCTGAATGACCGTATGCTGAATACATAGGCATACGGAGCGAACGTGGGGAACTGAAACATCTCAGTACCCATAGGAAGAGAAAGCAATAGCGACTTCCCTAGTAGCGGCGAGCGAACAGGAATATAGCCCAAACCGTCGGCTTGTCCGGCGGGGTTGTGGGGCTCACATATGGAGTTACAAATCTGACGGTTAGAGGAATCTGCTGGAATGCGGAACCATAGAAGGTGAAAGTCCTGTAGTCAAAAACTGATCAGACTCCGTGAGATACCCCGAGTAGGGCCGGTCACGTGAAACCCGGCTTGAATCCAGGAGGCCCATCTCCTAAGGCTAAGTACTCTCTGGCGACCGATAGTGAAAAGTAGCGCGAGCGAACGATGAAAAGCACCCCGGAAGGGGAGTTAAAAGGACCTGAAACCACACGCTTACAAGCTGTCGGAGCACATTGTTGTGTGACGGCGTGCCTTTTGCATAATGATCCGGCGAGTTACCGTCGACGGCCTGGTTAAAGCCTTCAGGGCTGAAGCCTCAGGGAAACCGAGTCTGAATAGGGCGATATGTCGGCGGCGGTAGACGCGAAACCCGGTGATCTACCCATGGGCAGGTTGAAGCGCGGGTAAGACTGCGTGGAGGACCGAACTCACTAATATTGAAAAATTAGGGGATGACCTGTGGGGAGGAGTAAAAGTCTAATCAAACCGGGAGATAGCTCGTTCTCTCCGAAATAACTTTAGGGTTAGCCTTGAGTCACTACGTTATGGGGGTAGAGCTACTGAGCTGGTTTGGGGCCCTTCCCAGGGTACCCTGCCTATCCAAACTCCGAATACCATAACGACTATCTCAGGAGTTAGTCCATGCGGGAGAAGCTGCATGGTCGAGAGGGAAACAACCCAGATCGCCTGCTAAGGTCCCAAAAATTTGCTGAGTCACAAAGGATGTCTGAATACTGTGACAGCCGGGATGTTGGCTTAGAAGCAGCCACCATTTAAAAAGTGCGTAATAGCTTACCGGTCGAGTATTCTGGCACCGATAATGAACGGGAGTAAGCAAATTGCCGAAGCAGCGGGCTCGAAAGAGCGGTAGGAGAGCGTCCTGATTGCATCGAAGCGGTACCGTAAGGATCCGTGGAGCGTTCAGGAGTGATTATGCCGGAATAAGTAACGATAAAGCAGGTGAGAATCCTGCTCGCCGTAAGCCTAAGGTTTCCTGGGGAAGGTAAATCCGCCCAGGGTTAGCCGGTCCCTTAGTCGAGGCCGAAAGGCGTAGACGATGGAAATCAGGTTAATATTCCTGAGCCTATTATGGGGGACGTTGGACGAATGAAGATCGGGGAGTTGGTTTTCCCCGTGCCGCAAGGCCGAGCTTCGGTGAAGTCTTCTGAAGTACAATCAAGAAAAGCCCATATAATATGACCGTACTAAAACTGACACAGGTAGGCGAGGCGCGTAGCCTCAGGCGCTCGGGAGAACGCTGGTTAAGGAACTCTGCAAATTGGCCCCGTAACTTCGGGATAAGGGGTGCCATCGAAAGATGGTCACAGCAAAGCGGCACTAGCGACTGTTTACTAAAAACACAGGTCTCTGCGAACTCGTAAGAGGAGGTATAGAGACTGACGCCTGCCCGGTACCGGTAAGTTAATAAAGAGGGTTAGCTTTCGAGCGAAGCCCGCAATTGAAGCTCCGGTAAACGGCGGCCGTAACTATGACGGTCCTAAGGTAGCGAAATTCCTTGTCGGGTAAGTTCCGACCTGCATGAATGGCGTAACGACTGGTGCACTGTCTCAATCAGCGACCCGGTGAAATTGTAGTCGTGGTGAAGATGCCACGTACCCGCACCGTGACGGAAAGACCCCATGAACCTTTACTGCAGGCTGATACTGTCACTTGGCATGTTTTGTGTAGGATAGGTGGGAGGCTTAGAAGTCGGTACGCCAGTATCGATGGAGCCATCCTTGAAATACCACCCTGAACCTGTTAGGTGTCTAACGCTGACCCGTGAACCCGGGCGGCGAACAATGTCAGTTGGGCAGTTTGACTGGGGCGGTCTCCTCCCAAAGAGTAACGGAGGAGCTCAAAGGTACCCTCAGCCTGGTTGGCAATCAGGCGAAGAGCGTAAAGGTAGAAGGGTGCTTGACTGCGAGACAAATAAGTCGAGCAGAAACGAAAGTTGGACTTAGTGATCCGGCGGTTCCGAATGGAAGGGCCGTCGCTCAACAGATAAAAGGTACTCTGGGGATAACAGGCTGATCACTACCGAGCGTCCATAGCGGCGTAGTGGTTTGGCACCTCGATGTCGGCTCATCACATCCTGGGGGTGAAGAAGCTCCCAAGGGTTCGGCTGTTCGCCGATTAAAGTGGTACGTGAGCTGGGTTTAGACCGTCGTGAGACAGGTCGGTCCCTATCTACTGTGGGCGTGCGAGACTTGAGGGGTTTTCTCTTTAGTACGAGAGGATTTGGAGGGACGTACCTCTGGTGTTCCTGTTGTCACGCTAGTGGCACGGCAGGGTAGCTACGTACGGTACGGATAAGCGCTGAAAGCATCTAAGTGCGAAGCCGCTCCCAAGATAAGGTCTCGTTGACCGTAAGGTCTGAAGTCCCCTGGAAGACTACCAGGTTGATAGGCTGGATGTGTAAGGCATGCAAGTGTCTCAGCTAACCAGTACTAATGGACGAACGCTTGATCATTTTTATTCTCGATTCGATTAGACGCTTGTTTTCACAAAACTACCTAGTGCCAGTCTACATACAGATGGCACTGATATTCTCCGGTGATTATACCTGATCGGGAAACACTCGTTCCCATTCCGAACACGACAGTTAAGCCATCAGGGCCGATGATAGTGCCGAAAGGTGTGAAAGTAGGTTGTTGCCGGGGTCTTGCCTCTCCATTCGTGGAGAGGCTTTTTTTTTGTACCTGCCGTGGTTGCCGTCTTCTAATTTTGCCCTTTTGAGTTTTGTGTGAGCGTAGTCTTTGGGGGATGGTTGTTACGTGTTATTGCGGTATGCACTTCAGTGCAGAAGGTTGTTGGCGTATGTTTTGAATAGCGTAAATTCGCGTGTTCGCTAGCATGTTTCGCGATTTTTTATCGCTGGTGTTTGGTAGCGAAGATCAATCTTTTCCCGATCACAGAGAAGGACTGCCAATTATACAAATCGGTTCGTCATGCGGAGCGATGACGGCTACGTAGTCGTTATCGCTCCACGTTACGAACTGAATTTTACAACGAGCGTATCCAGGTTCTGTGATTTGGATGCGTGCATGCCTGCGTGATAGAGGGCAGGCAGTGTTAGGTCGTGGTTGGGAGAAATGTCACAAAGGACAATCAGGCGATTAGTTCGTGCAATTTATTTTCCCGTGGCACGCCTCTATAGCGTGAATTAGAAACCGGCTTTGCGTCTACAGATCATTGAGGCTGATTGTCCAAGCGTGGTTAATTGCATAGAGTGCGTACATGCGCTGGATCGCTTGCCGTGTACGATTCAGTGTTGAGCAAGTTGGCTTAGTTTTGTTCGTTTGAGTCATCGGACTCTCGACGATTGTCTTCAGCTGCGATGCGGTGTTCGTAGAGCGGGCCAGCGATACGGATTGGCCGAATGTCGAGATGGATGTTGAGAACTGTATAATCTTCTCCGCCATAATCTTCGGTGTACCAGCCCATGCTGTCGGCGCCGCGATAGAACTTGAATTCAAAGCCATCAGATGGCTGGTCACGAGCGTCTAATCCGCTAAAAGCTAATCCAATTGCTTCGTTTTCTTTGTTATCGATCAAGCGTCCGAGTAAGTCGGCGACTGTGCAGTTTCCTAGAATGTCCGTGTAAAACATTCGATGGTCGAAGTAGGGGTCGTATCCATCCGTGTTTGGGTCGAGCTTGATGTCGTCGATTTTTTCATCAGATGGAGTTACTTTTCGCGTTCGGAGATCGATTGAGTCACCGCGGTCCAAGTATGACATTTTGACGTTTTTCAGGCTGAATCCTTCGGTTTTGGGATCAGGTGCCGCATTGGATATGTCCATGATCAAGACCCCTTTATAGCCGATGACCGTGGCGTCATATCCATGCCGTACGACTAGGGCAGTATTTTCGTCAACGCCGATGCCGTATGGGACACCTTGTGAGTACATTGCAACTAGTGCTCGGGCAAAACGACCGCGAACCAAGCAGTGTTGTTCGACGAACCACTGGCTGTCGAGGAAGCCAAGTCCGTCGTCTATTTCTTTTCCCATTGCGACGCCGTTTCGCAGGATCTGCATCGGTGGTGGTGCGTCACGGTACATCACGCGGCTCATGATAGCAGCACCTGCGCTGGTTCCGGCGATTACGCCTCCATCGTGGTACATGTCCCAGATCGCTTGCAGCATTGGTGTTTTTTCAAGATCGTCATCAAGCAATGCATCGACGATTCGGTCTTGAGATCCGCCAATAAAAAAAACTCCTGTGGATGCGCGGACCTGTTGTACTAGGTCGTCGTTAAATACGGCGTCACGAACTTCATGTTCGACCTCTTTCCACGCTACAGGAACTAAGAAGGGGGTAGCTCCAGCTCGTTTTAATGCTTGTACGACTTTGTTTCCCTGTCGGACAGGAGATCCGCTAGCGGTCGGGAAGACAGCAATTGACGCACCTTCGCCGCCAGCTAATTCGACGATCGTGTCCCAGAGTTCGCGATCTCGGTAACGTTCTGATCCACCAATAATTACCAACGAGCCTTTCGGTTCGTCGGGATTTTCGACTTTCGCAGTGAGTGGTGCCGCTGTTTCAGAATTCGTATCTGCAGCTAGTGTGGAATTCACACTTAGAAAAAGCATACATAGCCAAGCAGCAGTGACTCTCACAGTATATTCCTTTTGATGGTGAGGCCGACTTTGCGAGATTTTGCGAACGAAAATTCGGAAATCTGCAGCCGCTTCTCCTCGTACCACTTCCTTGCGGTTGGTGCAGTCCGTTGGAGGAACTGCCCTTGAAGATTTACTTCCGTAATTCAAGTGCGTCAATCGGGAACTCCACGTAGCGGCAGTCTTGGCCGTAATCGTGAGGATCATTTCATAGTATTTAGGAGATGCAAAATGACTAAAACTGTCGCGGTTTTAGGGGCTAGTCGAGATCGCAATAAATTCGGAAATCGATCTGTTCGCGCTCATCTTCGAGCAGGATTTGAGGTGTTTCCAATCAATCCGCATGCGATTGAAGTTGAGCGACTTCCGGCGTATTCATCGCTACGAGATTTACCACCTGGGCCAATTGATCGAGTGACGGTCTATCTGTCACCCGAAATTGGAATCAAATTACTCGACGAGATTGCAGCCCGTAATCCGCGCGAAGTCTGGTTCAATCCAGGAAGTGAAAGTGATGAACTTTTGGAAGCAGCGGCGTTGTTGGGGCTGAATACCATCTGCGCATGCAGCATCGTAGATGCCGAGGGCTCGCGCTCGGGAGCGTAAGCAGTTTTCGACGGGGCTTAAGAGCGTTGAAGTTCAAGGGTCAGTTTTGTTGCTACTCTGGCGGTTTTAGGTAGATCAGCTTACCACAGTGGCAGAAGGCGATTTTCCCCGAGCGGACCTCGACTGCCTGTTGTGGCGAAAGTGAAACGTAGCAAGCTGTGCAAACGCCTTTGTCGACTGCGGCTAGTGCCTCAGCACCAAAGGCGGCAACTAGGCGGCGATAAACCAGCTTCACGTCATCAGGTAAGATGATCTCAGCATCCGCGACAGCCAACTTGAGCTTTGCAGCTTTCTCTTGCAAACCCGCTTCGGCAGCTGCAACTTGAGAGGTCGCTTTATTGATTTCCTCTTTTGCAACGGCGACTGCCTTTTCTGCGTCGCTAATTTGTGTCTTGATTTTGTCGACTTGCTCCATCGCGTCGAGGATTTCGTCCTCAAGGACGCTGTTGGCCATTTCGTCGGCCGCTATCTGGCCTTTGAGAATATCGAACTCGCGATTCGAGTTGCACATGTTGAGTTTTGTGCGTAGGTCAGCCAACTTTGCTTCGCTGGATTTAAGTTGCAAATTCTTCTGATCGGCCAGCTTTCGACGTTCCGTCTGCTGAGCTTTGATCGCGTCTAATTCCACTTGTCGCTTTGCCAAGAGATTTTCTTTGGCCTTGACCATGCGGGGGCCGCGATTCAATTCGTCTTGCACGCTCGCCAGTTGAAGATGCAGGTCATGCAGAATGAACAAGCCGTTTTGCACAGCCATCGATGTCGGCTCCGATGTGAGTGGTCGCTCCACGAACCGAGAAATAGCGATTCATGGGGTCGGTGTTGTATCCGTTCTTGATGTCGAGCGGCAGTGTCCGCTGTGTTGTGATTAAGCGGCAGTCAACTTTCCCAGTCGAGGCGGACGATGTGACCGGAGCTAAATCCACACAGGAGCCATTCGCCGAGCGGATCGCAGATGACTCGCAAGATGTCTTCGTCGACCTGCGTGGCCCACAACAATTGCCCATCGGAGTCTAGCCAGTAGAGCTGTCTTTCGAGCGTTGCTGCGGCAATGCGGTCAGCGTTGAAGCTGCACGACACACGGCTGACGGTTCCTTCAATTAGATATGACTCGCGCATCGAACCGTTGCCATCGAGCGCCTGAATACCGTGATTGAATCCCGCAAGCAGTACGGTTTGGCCGTCCAATGCGGCGGTCATTTCGCCGAGTGAAGTGAAGCTCTTTTCGTTCCATAGTTGTTGGCCGTCCAATTGATAGGCACAAATGTGGCCGTAATCAGCGGCTCCAATCAAGACCGCCTCGGAAGCGAGAAACTGAATCCATTTCAGTGGTCGCATCGTTTCGAAGACGCTGAGTTGTTCGCTTTCTTGGCCAAGTACCAAGTTGCCGCCGTTTGCCAAACTAATTGCAGTTTGGCGGCCAAAGGGGGTGACAGCGACCGCGAGTGCTGGTTCTGGCAAACCAACCGACCATTCTGCTTCGAGTTTGGAGTTCAGGCGAAACACCTTTTTTTCACCAACGATTGCCGCACCAGATGCTGATGAGTCCGACCATGTAACGGCGCGAATACCCTTGAGGCCGCGTGAGAGATTCAGCAACTGTCCGCGACGATCGATGCGATACAGTCCGCTGGCTGAATCTGCGGCAATTATTTCGCCTGACTCACGCCCCATTTCCATCGCGACCAAGGGGGCCTCAGTTGAGAACATCCACCGGATTTTCGGCGGGATTCCCTGACCGTCTCTCAGCCAAAGTGGTTCTTTGAGGCTCATCGTGAGGTCGCGACCTCAACCAATCGAAAAGGTTGTATGGTCATTCTTTGGTAGAAGCACAAGACGCTGCAAGCGAACCTTCAGTTTTGAGGTGCGCCATGGCTTCGGCTGCCGCGACGAGTCCATCAACATCCAGGCTGATATCTGCGAGTAATTCTGATCGTTCGCCATGTTCGATGAACCGATCAGGGATGCCGAGTCGTTTGATGTGATCAGTGCGGAGGCCAGCATCGTTTGCAGCTTCGAGGACGGCGCTTCCGAAGCCGCCGCAGAGTGTGCTTTCTTCGACTGTAATCACAAAACCGGAGTCAGTGATGGCTTTGAGGATCGTTTCAGTGTCGAGCGGTTTTGCGAATCGCGCATTAATGACACCGACATCGAGACCTTGTGTTCGCAATCGTTCTGCGGCTCGAACGCAATCGCCGAAGAGCGTGCCGAAAGCGATGAGCATGCCGTCCGTTCCCCACTCATAGATCTCTGCTTTGCCGAGCTCAATCGGTGTTGTTGTTCGTTCGATTCGCTCAACGTTTGCTTTTGGGTATCGAATTGACGTTGGCCCATTGTGACTCAACGCGAAGTCGAGCATTGGAGCAACATCCGCTTCGTCGCCAGGGGCCATCATCGCGATATTGGGAAACGCTCGCATGTAGGTGTTGTCGAACGAGCCGTGATGCGTCGGGCCGTCGGCGCCAACGAGTCCCGCTCGATCGAGGCACATGACGACGGGCAGATTCTGCAGCGACACTTCTTGGAATATCTGATCGAAGCTGCGTTGCAAGAAGGTGCTGTAGATGTCGACGATTGGGCGCATGCCGCTTTTTGCCATACCGGCGGCGAATGCAACAGCATGGCCTTCGCAAATGCCTGTGTCGAAAAACCGATCCGGGATATCGGTTCGAATTTTGTTAAGTGCGTTACCGGCGCACATGGCGGCGGTCAGTACGCAGGCTCGCGTGTCGCGTTTCATGGCTGCGTAAATCGCGTCGCTGACTGCATTCGTGTAGGCCCGACCGGACGACGCTTTCACAGGGACGATTTCATTGTCTTCAGTCCGAGTGAACGGCGAAGGCGAATGGAACTTAACCGGGTCTTGGCACGCCGGTTGGAAGCCGTGTCCTTTTTCCGTAAAGACATGCAGAAGTACGGGACCTTTGATGTCCTTGACCAATTCGAGATATCGCCGCAACGCGGTTAAGTCGTGTCCATCAACCGGGCCGATGTACCGAAATCCGAGTTCCTCGAACAACATCCCGCCGTGCAAGAAGCCTTTCACGGCATCTTTAAACTGAGCGAGTGCGTGTTCGACGGACTCTCCGACAACTGGGACCTTGTTGAGCAGCCATGCAACGTCCCGTTTCAGTCCGTTGTAAAACGGTGCCACGCGCGCCTTGTCGAGGTATTCGGCGAGCCCGCCGACTCGTGGGCAAATTCCCATTTTGTTGTCGTTAAGGACGACGAGAAGGTCTTTTTTTAGACCGGCAGCGTTGTTGAATGCTTCAAAAACGATTCCCGATGGCAATGCACCGTCACCGATGACCGCGACCGATCGTCGTCCATCTGCGTGCAACAGGTCATCGGCCACTTTCAGGCCCAGCACAGTCGAGACCGACGAGCCAGCGTGGCCCGTCATGAAGAGGTCGTATTCACTTTCCTCAGGATTCGGGTATCCCATCACGCCACCTTTGCGGCGGATGGAGGAAAAATCGCCGAGGCGGCCGGTCACCAATTTGTGGGGGTAGATTTGATGTCCGGTATCCCAAATCAGGCGATCTTTCGAGAAATCGAAGACTTGATGCAGCGCGATACACAGTTCGACAACACCGAGGTTGCTGGCGAAATGAGCGGTTCGGTCGGCGCAAACCGAGCAAAGAGCCTCGCGGATCTCGGCAGCCAATTGGCGAAGCTGCTCATCCGAAAATCCCCGCATATCTCGCGGTGAAACGATGCGTGAAAGCAGATCGAATGTCATCAATGACCTCGTGTGATCGAAAAAGACGTGAGCCAATTCCTCCCGAAAGCTCACACTTGGCTGAACAAGATACCGCGATTCCTATCCGGAGTGAAGTAGTTGGCTTAACCGCAGATGCCGTTGCCTGGTAACTCGAAGTGTTGGTGAGATAGGGGATACCCAGATCACCGTAAAATGCGAATGACTTGGCTTGATCGCAACGGTCGGCGCTTCGGGATTTGTTGCGATGCTGCTTGTCGGCAAACCGGCCGTCGTCGAAGATGCATCCCGCGCCGGCAAGATGGTTGGACGTGAAACGTCGATTCTCAAGGAGCGATCATGAAGATTACGCATGTCGAAGTGATTCCGATTCGAATTCCGTTAAAGCCAGCCCGCCACATGGTGACGGCACTGGGTTGGCACACCGAATCGAAGTACTTGTTGGTCCGGGTTGGAACCGATGCCGGGATCGAAGGTGTGGGCGAAGCGACGGTGATGCCAAATTGGAGCGGCGAGACTGTTTGGGGCGCGAAAGCGATCCTCGACAACGTTCTTGCTCCGAGTGTTATCGGCGCTGACCCGGTCGACATCGAAGAGGTCGACCGACGTATGGACAAGACCGCTCGACACAACTGGTTTGCGAAGTCAGCCATCGAAATGGCCTGTTGGGATATCGCGGGTAAGGTGGCGAACAAGCCGGTTTACGAATTGCTCGGCGGTGCCGTTCGGCCATTAACGATACGTTGTCGTTTCTCGATGGGAGCATACGAAGTGGATCGCGCTCGCGCTCGGGCGCTCGAATTAGTTGCCGAGGGCTTCACGACGATCAAGGTGAAAGTTGGCGGTAAGGCCGAAGACGACATTGCTCGAGTTCGGACAGTCCGTGAGGCGATTGGTCCTGATCTCGGCCTGACGATTGATGCGAACTGTGGTTGGGATGTTGATACGGCGATTCGTTGTGTCAATGCGTTGGAAGATTGTCGCATCGCGTTGAATGAGCAGCCAACTCCCGACGGCGATTATGGTGGGCTCGCTCGCTGTCGCCGTGAAACGAAACCGCCAGTCATGGCAGACGATATGTGCTTCGACATGATTCACGCACGCGAATTGATCCGGAACAACGCTTGCGACTTGATCAGCGTCTATCCGGGAAAAAATGGTGGCATTCGCAAATCGAAAGCGATCGTCGAGTTCGCCGGTCAACACGGTGTGAAATGCAGCATCGGCTCGAACCTGGAATGGGACGTCGGGACCGCCGCGATGCTGCATTTAGTTGTGGCCTGTCCGAACATGGCGGTCGAAGAATTTCCCGGTGACATCCTCGGTCCGGTGTATCACGAAGTTCGCATAGCGAAGAATCCGATCGATATTCGTGGTCCGCTGGTGACTCTCAGCGAGCGGCCAGGCTTAGGTGTTGATGTCGATTGGGACATCGTTCGCGAACACACGCTAAGCATGTAGCCACAAGCTGCCAGCAAGTTCGTTATGTGTTTTCGCAGGCGTTGTCCCAGGCACGGTCGATCGGTCGCCAGTCGCAATCGGCTTGTTGGCAGACGAGCAGATTGCCGCTCAGTGAAAGGCTTCCTCATGTTTCGAGTGCTCTTGGCCGCATTGTTGTCTCTTTGCACGATCACAGTTTTCGCTGGCGAGATGGAACGCATCGAAGTCTCACCTGATCGCAAAGGGTTTATCACGCAACATTTGAGAAAGAAGTTTGTCCCTTGGGGATTCAACTACGATCACGATGAAGAAGGCCGACTAATCGAAGATTATTGGGACGCAGAATGGCAGAAGGTCGTCGCAGACTTCGGTGAAATGCACGAGCTAGGAGCCAACGTTGTTCGCATCCATTTGCAGGTCGGTAAATTCTTAGTCGATCGTGATACACCAAATGCAAAGGCATTGGAGCGACTCTCGAAGTTATTGAAATTGGCCGAAGAGCACCGCCTTTATTTGGATCTGACGGGTCTTGGCTGCTATCACAAGAAGGATGTTCCCGCTTGGTACGATGCGCTGTCGGAGTCGGATCGCTGGGCCACTCAAGCCAAATTTTGGAGCGAGATTGCGAAACAGTGTGAATCGAGCCCTGCGGTTTTTTGCTACGACTTGATGAATGAGCCGGTTGTCCCCGGTGGGAAACGCAACGCCGGTGATTGGCTGGGGCCAGCGTTCGCCGGCAAGCATTTCGTGCAAGTCATCACGCTCGACCAAGGAGATCGACCTCGGCCAGAGATCGCAAAGTTGTGGATCAAGACGCTGACTAATGCGATTCGAAAAGTGGATCGTCGGCATCTCATTACCGTCGGTCTGGTTGATTGGAGTCTGGATCGCCCAGGGCTGACTTCCGGGTTTCCTCCAAGCAAAGTGACTGATGATCTCGATTTTGTTTGCGTACACCTTTATCCGGAAAGCAAAAAAGTTGACGAGGCGATCGAAACGTTGAAGGGATTTCAAATCGGCAAGCCGGTTGTTATCGAAGAGACGTTTCCGTTGAAGAGTTCTCCTGAGGAGTTTGCGGAATTCGTTGAGCGGTCGAAGTCACACGCAAATGGCTGGATTGGCTTTTACTGGGGGAAGACTGTTGCCGAATATCGTGAGGGAAATACGATCACTGATGCAGTGATGCTGAAGTGGTTGGAGTTCTTTCAGATGTCGAAGCCTAGAGTGTAAATCGAGCTTTATGGTCTGAAATCTGGAACCAAGTGCCGTTCTTGTGTTGAGTGTTAAATCATGGCCTTTGGGATTTTGGATTCGGTCATTCTTTGGACATTGGGATTTGGAACTTGGGATCTTTCAGCGTTCCGATTTCGCTGAGGTTCGGCCGCTGTCGGTGACCGTTCGATTACGAAAAAAGCCATAGGCGTTGTTACCTATGGCTTTTGGTTTTTCAGAACGAATTCAACCGATGTTCTATTTTTCTGGAGTCATCGGAACGGGAACTGGAATGATTGTCGGCTCTGTCGAAGGAGCTGTTGTCGTTGGTTGCTGACCGTCGGGAGTCGGTTGGAACAGAAGGAAGAAGCCTCCTCCGCCACCGCCGATGGCGTTGGCGTTGTAGATGTACTCGGCGTTGAGTGCTTTCGAGATCTGTGTTTGCACCTTCTGTAAGTGAGACGCCGTGTACGGATCAAGGTTGCCGGGAGCCTCCTTGAGGATGCGCTCGACGTTGGCCTGAATCTTCTTCACTTCCACCAGCGCGAGGTTAGCGATCGCCTTGCTCGCTTCGGTGTCGATGAATTTTGCCGGCAGCGTCAACTCGATCATGCGATCGAGATGCTCTTGCTGCAAGTTGCGACGCAGGCTGCTGATCATCGGGACTCGCGGTGTGAAAGGCTTGTCCGGGTTCTTGTCTGCTTCTCGCCAGACATTTGCGGTGATCCCGGCCAGGACTTCGGGCAGAGTGACCGCGTCTTGGTCCGCAGGGATTGTCATTTCGTTGTCGTAAATGCGGCGGAGTGCCGTTGGTCGCAACAACGAGGTCATGACAGACGCTTGGAACGCTGCGATCCGATCATTGATCGGGTAGGTCGCGTCTTCGACATCCATGCGGTCATTCTCAATCCACTTGTCCTTCGTCATTCTCGCGAGCAACGCGGGAGTGAGGCCGAACGCGCTGTCTTCAAACGCATTGCCGATGACGAACTTTAGGGCCTCACGCTGCATCGCGGCGGGAACCGGTTCGATCGGTGCGCGACCGTTCTTGTCTCCTTTGCGATCGCGATTGATGAACGCGCCGCCGAGCCAGTTGGCCATCATGCTGGTGGCCTGCATCTGCATGTTGAAGGTGAGTTCGTAACCGTATCGCGCCTTCGACCACGACTGCCCGTCTTTGACGAACGCGTCGACGATCTTGGCGCGGTGCTTTTGAATCAGTCGCGTTTGATTTTGAGCGTAATCCAGCGGGTTCTTGCTGAAGTCGTAACGACGAGCTAACGGATCTGGGCCGAGAGTGTCTTCGTCGGTCGCGTAAGCCAGTTCAGGCTCGGCCACGCGGTCTAGGATCGGCTTGAGATCGCTGGAGAATGTGTAGCCGTACTCGATCGCCCACATGTCGTAGGGGCCGATGCTCGACAACGTGTAGTCCCCTTGGAACTTGTTGTTCGGGTCAGCCGGGACGTGCATGTTGATCGGCGTATAATCCATCACCGACCCACAGTGCGGCTTCTTGCCTTTGATTTCGTCGCTATTGATTTGAGCGAGCGTATAAACGCTCGACGCTTTGAAGTTGTGTCGCAGGCCGAGCGTGTGGCCCACTTCGTGTGCGACCAGTTCGGCGAGCAATGGACCGATAAACGACTCCGGCATCCCGTCGAGCTTCGGCTCTTCTGGCACGGCAGGAGCCCCCGGTTGCTGCTCGTTGATTTGAGCTGCATCCAATTCAAAGGCCATGCGAGCGAGCGCGAGGTCCACGCCCTTACCTTCAGCGGCGAGGCACATGCCGTTGACTTGGCTCGTGCGACCGGTGAGTCCGTCGAACGGATCGTCACCCAGCATCGGCGTGTTGATGCGGCTCATTGGATGGCCGGAGAACTGGGTCGCCGCGTCGCGTTGAATTTGTGAGGCCAAGAAATTTCGTTGTGATGGAGCGGCCAAGCGAACTCGCGGGTCCCACTTCGGATTGCGAGCTAGCCACGACAACGTGTCGGCATCGAAACCTTCCATCGCTATTGAAGGGAGAATTTCGTTGAACTGCTTGTTGAAGTGTCGAATCCAACCATCGGTCAGGATGATGTCCGCGTCGAGGATTTCGCCCGTCCAAGGATTCACTCGGCTGGGACCGATCGCGGTGCCAATGTTGTTGTTCAACCAACGGATGAAGTTCCAGCGGACGTCTTCCGGATCGCGGTCCATGTATTGTCGAGTCTGAGCGTCTTGTTGCAGTACGACGATCGCGTCGATGATACCGACCTTCTCGAACGCCTTGTTCCAATACAACGTTCCTTCTTTGATCCAACGTCGGTAACGCACTGGCGTTGTGTGCTCAATGATGAACTCGATCGGCTTGACCGGCGGGCTGAGCTT
>CAIJTL010001178.1 GCA_903823545.1 uncultured Planctomycetaceae bacterium | reverse complement strand
TCGTCCTTCTGGAAAATCTGCGGTGAGCAAAATCGAACAAAACGGTGGCATGACCGAGATGTTCGCTTCCCACAAGTTGCCTCGCAGTTCATCCAACGCGGTGGTCACGGCCGCCAAGATTCCCACGCGGTTTGCTCCGGTGAGTGAGATGATGTAGCGTCTGGCCATGATTTTCCTTTCTGACTGAATCCCAACGATGGAAGACTCGCACCATGACTTCAATGGCACGCATCGTTTCGCTGGCGATCTTAACGACTCTGATCATCTTTTTGGGAATCACCTTCTACCAGATCATCGCCCCATTTTTACTGCCATTGTTTTTAGCGGCTGTGACGGCGGTTTGGTGTCAGCCTTTGTATGGCTACTTTCTGAAGAAGCTCAAGCAAAAACGACCGTGGGCAGCAGCAGCCACCACTGGTACGGTTTTGCTCGCGCTCTTCGTCCCGTTGGTTTTCGGCGTCTTTTCCGCCGCCATGCAACTCCTGAGCGTCACGACGAAACCTGAAACTGGTGCGAGACTGACAGCCGTCGTCCAGAAACTACAGGCGCACGGCTTCTCGGAAGTTGAGGGTCACGAAAAAGTTCGGAAGCTCGCAACAGCCGTTCTCGATCGCTTCGACCCGTTACCAGCGAATGACGCTGACGCAGAATCGCTCAAGCAAGCTCAGATCCGCCGAGAGCAAACGCTCGATGACATCGACCAACGGCTATCACAGGCGACCGAAGACGCGGGCGAACAACTGCAGAGTCTGGCGATGAAAAGTTTGGGAATAGCCGCTAGCAGTGGTTTGAACCTTACGGGGAAGACCTTCGGTATGCTTTCGGCAGCCGTTGGTCTGATGATCGGCCTGACGATGTTTCTGATCGCGTTGTACTATTTCTTATGTGACGGTTCAGAGTTGATGTCGGCAACCGAAAAGCTGATTCCAATCCAAGTCGAGTATCAGCGGCAGCTCATTCAAGAATTCAATCGCGTTATGCAGGCGGTGGTCACAGCGACGATGCTGTCAGCAATCGCACAAGGGGCAGCGACTTCGGCGATGTTGTTTCTCGTTGGTTTTCACAGCTTCTTCTTGCTGTTCGTCGTCGGCACGTTTGCCTCGCTCATTCCGATTGCCGGAACGTGGATGGTTTGGGGACCGTTCGCAGCTTGGTTGGCGTACCAAGGTTCGTGGGGATCAGCGATCTTTCTGGCAATTGTCGGCATCGCCGTTATCGGGACGATGGACAACGTCATCAAAGCCTACGTTTTGCAAAACGACACCAGCCTGCACCCGCTGCTTGCATTTGTCAGCGTCTTTGGAGCAATGCAGGTCATGGGACTGTGGGGCATCTTCATCGGTCCGATCGTCGCCTGCTGTCTGCATACGCTCGTCAAGATTTTCAATGCAGAGCTGAATGAGTTCTCAAAGGATTCGCTTTCAGCAGCGGCTGCCGCGAACGATGACACGCAGAAGATTCCCGAGTTGGCGACCGCGCCAAACGCCACTCCCGCTTCGGCTCGAATGCCTGAAACTCCAAAGAACGGCTGATATGCTCCCGCCGCTGATTGCTAACTGGGTTTCACACTAGCCCGACGCGCAAGCGAGGGATGGCGACGGAATTCCCTCGCTTGCGCGTCGGGCTAGTGAAAACTGATTTTCTTGCCCTATCACTCAGAGGAACCATCTTATGTGCCGAGCTTTCATCCGCAGTCTGGTTTTGAGTGTTGCCTTCGCTGTCGTATTGGCGAGCACGGCAAACGTTCAAGCCGGAACGAGCGACGGTCGATTGGACATCTACTTCATCGACGTCGAAGGAGGAGCAGCGACGCTGATTGTCACTCCGGGAAATGAGTCGTTGCTGATCGACTCCGGCTATCCCGACTATGGTGGACGTGATCGCGATCGCATTCTGAAAGTCATTCGCGACGTGGCCAAGCTGAGCCATTTGGATCACGCGGCAGTCTCGCATTGGCACTTAGATCATTACGGCAATCACGCCTCGCTGGCCGCTCAGATCAAAGTTAACAACTTTTGGGATCGCGGAATTCCTGAGATGTTGGCCGAAGACAAAGACTTCGAGAAACGCATGGTCGATTACCGCGCGGCATCGCAGAACAAGTCCAAGACGCTGAAGGCCGGAGACACGCTGCCACTGAAAGACTGGGTGATGAAGGGAAATCAAACACCACTCTCCGTCAAAGTGGTAACTGCCAGCCGTGAGGTCATTCCGAACGTCGGCGCACCGAATCCGTTCGCTGCCGAGAACAAGCCGCAAGACAACGACCCGACCGACAATGCCGCGAGCGTCAGTCTGCTGCTGAAGTTTGGCAAGTTTTCGTTCCTCACCTGCGGCGACCTCACGTGGAACATCGAGTCAAAATTGATGACCCCTAATAACCCGATCGGGCAAGTGGAGATGTTTATGGTCACGCATCACGGCTTGGGGGTGAGCAACAACCCAACGCTCTTGCTCCCGATTGATCCGCGAGTCTGCGTGATGTGCAACGGACCGACTAAGGGCTGCGATCCAGGAACAAACGCAACGCTGCGACGAATCAAGTCGCTGCAAGCGGTCTATCAACTTCACCGCAACGTCCGACTGAAAGCTGACGAGCAAACTCCCCTCGAATTCATCGCCAACGATTCCGAAACCGCGACATGCAAAGGAGTCTTCGTGAAGGCGTCAGTTGCACCGGACGGAGCAAGCTACACCGTGCAAATTGGCACGGATGGAAAACCGCGTGAGTTTCAAACGAGATAGGCAGGATCAAAATCCCAATATTCAAATCCCAATGTCCAAGGAAATCTCAAGCCCCAAATTCCAAACGACTTTGAACCGCAGAGACAGAGATGAGCTTGAGGCGGCGGAGCTGCAACCAAGATTGAATGCGCTCAGGAAGATGTGCAAAGGGTGACAGCGAATCAAGATTAGGCAGCGAATTGGTTGCCCCTTTGAGATTTAGTATTTGGTGATTCCTTGGACGTTGGGGCTTGGTTCTTGGGATTTCGACTTAGATCATTTCACAAAGGCTCTCACTCATATGGCCTCCACCGGTTCCTCATTTTCTGCTCCACCGTTTCAAGGGATCGCCACGTTTGGACGATGTCCGCACACTCGTGTTCTGAAGGGCGTCGATGTTGCGATCCTCGGAGTTCCATTCGATAGCACGGTCTCATACCGCAGCGGCACACGTTTCGGGCCGAGAGCCATTCGCGAGCAATCGCTGTTGTTATGGGGATACAACAACGCCCTAGGAGTTGCTCCCTTCGAGCAACTGAGTGCCATCGACTTCGGAGACGTTGATGTCATACCGGTTGATGTCAGCGCCACACATCGAGCAATCGAATTGACGGCGAAGACGATTTTGGATGCTGGCTCCCGACTGATCACATTGGGGGGCGAGCATTCCATTTCACTGCCGTTGTTGCGAGCCCATGCTGCCGTTCATGGGCCAATGGCTGTTGTGCATTTCGACGCGCATCCAGATACGTGGGACGAAGAGTATCCCGGCTACAAATTCAGCCACGGAACTCCGTTTCGCCGCGCGATCGAGGAAGGGTTGATCGACACGTCCGCCTATTTTCAGATCGGAATTCGTGGACCAACGGCCGGACCACAAGACTACGAGGACGCGAAACAACTCGGCGCGCAGATGCTGGTTGCAGACGACGTGCATTCGCGCGGAGTGCCGTCGATTCTGAGCGAAGTGCGACAGTGCCTCGGTTCAAGGCCGACCTATGTGACGCTCGACATCGACGCCGTCGATCCCGCGTATGCTCCCGGAACTGGAACGCCGGAAGTTGGCGGCCTCACGAGCTATCAAATCCTGCAATTGATTCGCGGACTCCGTGGCCTCAATTTGGTTGGTTTCGATCTGGTCGAAGTTTCGCCACCGTATGACCCAAGCCAGATCACCGCGATCCTGGGAGCCAACCTTGCGTTTGAGTTTCTGTCACTTCTTGCGTTGAAGTCGCGAGGACATTGATGCGACAGTCTCGGCTGGTGCCCAGTGCTTCGTGGCCAAGTCCACTCGTGACAGAGTGCCTCGCCTCCTTCGATCGCCCGGCCTATTTTATGCCATCGCACAAAATCCCATTACGCCAGAGTCACCGTGTCCGAAAATCAAACCGTCACCATTAATCGCACATTAGTCGGAGTGCTCGCGATCGCTTGCCTCATCGGCGCGGGCGCGGCGTTTTTGTACGAAGACGACGACGTCAACATGTGGCGCGGGATCTTCACACGCCTGGGGCTCGTTCTGACGGCACTTTGGATGGCGTTGCCAAAAGACGGAACACTTGGCAAATGGGCCAACGTCTCTTTGACGACGTTGATCGGAATCATTCTGGCGGTTTTCATGGTCGCGCGCAACCCGCGCCAATACGTGCCGCTGATGCTAGCGGTCGCTGCAATCGGTAGGTTTCTGCGCCCTCGCGAAAAAGCTCGACCACCGCGTGAGTTTCGCGAGACGAAGAACGACCACACTCAACGACCGAATGAGTCTGTTTGATTCAAGCACCCAAAAAGAAACCCGGCTCTGATGAGCCGGGTTTAAATGGGCCTGACGCGGAACTCGACAGCAATTCTGTGCTGCGGTGCTTCGTTATTTCTACTTCTTCACCAACTGTGGGCCAGTCTGTTTCGTGGCAACTGGGGTCCAGTCACTATTCTTGCCGGTGTTCGGCACACGACGGCTGACGCTGACGTTCGCGGTCTTCGTGTAAAACGGGATTCGAGTTCGCGGTGCAGCAGCTCGCCAAGCGATCTTGTCATCGAAACTGACACTCGGAA
Organism: uncultured Planctomycetaceae bacterium; assembly: GCA_903823545.1. Classification (GTDB taxonomy): domain Bacteria; phylum Planctomycetota; class Planctomycetia; order Planctomycetales; family Planctomycetaceae; genus SXKJ01. The sequence goes on along the minus strand of CAIJTL010001178.1, from coordinate 2,734 downwards.
GCGGAAGTTGAATCTTGGCTTCTCCGTCAGACTTCTTTTCGAGTTCTGGAAGAGTCGTTGATGTTGAATCTTGATCGTCGCCGTTGATGTCGACGGGAGCGGGAACCTTCTTGATCTTCTCAATCACCGTTTCGGGTTCCAATTCATTTGCAGCGGGCTTACGCGCTTCCGTTTTTCCGTCAAGCAAATCGTCGGTTGCATCGTCCTTTTGGTCATCAGTTCGCAAACTCCTGATCCGCTGATTACCGCTGAGTCCGTCGTTGGCTTCAGGGGCTTGCACGTCAGTCGTACTGCGATTGCTAGGAGTCACGAAAGTCTGCATTGGCTCTTTCGTTGTCCCGCTGCGGTTCGCTTCCGGTTCATCTTTTTTCGTCGGGTGGAATCCGCTCGACGAGCCCTTGGATTGGGTTGGCTTCGACGGAGTCGGCGTGCTCGAACAACCGCTGTCGCAGCTATTCAACGGAGTTCCACACGCGGTGCCGCAGGAGTTGCAAGACGGAGCAAAGGCGACTGGTCCGCAACCGCAGCCGTAACCATATCCGTAGGACGGCGCATAATTGGATTGCGCGTAATAACTCGGCGAGCAGGTTGAACAGCCGGAAGATTGGCGAGATGAAACAGTTCGATAGGTGGCGGGAGCAGAGTAAGCCGGAACGTACCATGCCGACTGGACCACGTATGAATTACCAACGACTGGGTAGCCAACCGTCTGATAGCCGCCGTTGAATGACCAAGGGAGATCGTCTGCTGGTAGTGCGGCTGTTGTTCCGGCAATCACGGCAGCGGCGAGAAGGCTCGCAAACCGCCACGTTCTCTGTTTAACTGTCATGGCATGACTCTCACGAAAAAAAGGGACTGATGGCCGACTAAGCAACTTGTTCGGCGAGGCATCTTCTACTGCCCATCCCCCAAAAGTCAATTTGCGACAAACCTCATGCCACCTTCGCAGTTTGTGAAATTCCACAACCTCGCCCAAATCGTCTCCGCATTTTGCGGCTCGCAGCGTCCTGCGCGCATTCGGACGATCGATCGTGATAGCGAAGGATTCAGCGGTGCCGTTGTCTTGCGAGTCGTTGTCGAAGGGACCAAGTTGGCCCACGAAGCGGAATACTGTCTTCGCGGTTGGCCACCGGACAGCCTGCAGCGCGATCGCCTGGTTGGACTGCATCGGCTGCTGGAGCACATTCATCGTTGCGGCGTTAAACAGGTTCCAGTGCCGCTGAAGAATCAGTTCGGAGCGACGCTTTACACAGAAGCGGGGCAGTTCTGGCAACTCGAACCGTGGATGCCCGGTCGTGCAGACTTCTCGACCGCTCCGACCGACGCGCGACTGCAAAACTCAATGATTGTGCTCGCTCAATGGCACGATGCGGCATCGCGTTTTGAGGCCCGATCGCCTGAAGTTGAATGGTTCAAGCAAGTCACTTCCGCGACATCGCCGACTGTTGAAGATCGACTCGTCCGCATCCACCGCTTCTATTCGGGCGATGCCGCGAAAATGAAAAAGCTCGTTGCCGACACCGCCTCTCTCTCTGGCTGGGAGGCTGAGTTCTTGGAGCTTCGGATCTTGTCGCGACAGATCCTCGACTTCTTTGTGATGTCGGCCCCGCATGTTGGCAAAGAGCTGCTCGCTTATCGCGACGTGCGATTGCGACTACATCCTTGTTTGCGCGATGTTTGGCATGATCACGTTTTATTTGACGGAGATGAGGTCACCGGTTTGATTGATCCGAATGCCGCTCGTTGCGAAACACCGGCGACTGATTTGGCTCGGCTTCTCGGTAGTTTTTTGCGTGACGATGATGATCGCTGGGACATGGCAATCTCCGCGTATCGCAGTATTCGCCCGCTTTCAGACCGCGAAGCCAAATTAGCTCGGGTACTCGATCAGAGTACGACATTGCTAAGCGGCCTCACGTGGCTCGAACGACTCTTCGTGCATCGCGAAAGTTATTCAAATCCGCCGCGAGTCATCGCGCGATTGCGACAGATCACGTCACGAATGGAGCGGCTAGCGTATCGTCTACAAACTAGCCAAGTACAAAGTGCAACGTGATGAGTCTCTTTTCAACGCAAAGGCGCAGAGGGCCGCAAAGATTCGCAAGGGTAAAGTATTGTGGCAATCAATCTCTTGAAATCGTTTGTCAAACGACGAAGTCATTCGCTCCATTTTCTTTGCGAACCTTGGCGTTTCTTTGCCCCTTTGCGTTGAAAACGTCTCAATCTAGCCAGGATTCAAAACATGTTTGATATCGGTGCCTTTCGAGCGAAGACCTGTGACGGAATGAGCCGGCGATCGTTCGTTCGAGCCGGTGCCGCGTTGCCGTGGGCACTTGGAACACTCAACACGGCGGATATCGCACTAGCGGCTCAAGCAGTTCGAGCGAAGTCGGTCGTACTCGTCTGGTTGTGGGGCGCGCCGAGCCACATCGACACCTTCGACCCGAAGCCAGATGCACCGGCGGAATACCGAGGTCCGTTCACTCCAATCGCGACACGCACGCCAGGGCTGATGGTCAGCGAGTTGCTTCCGAGGTTGGCCGCTCGTTCCAACAAGTACGCGGTCGTCCGGAGCAACGTCACAACTGAGCCGGGACATCCCGACGCAGGTACCGCCGGACTGACGGGGTTCAAAGAGAAGCCCGATCCCGTACGACCGAACTTCGGCTCGATTGTCGCTCGACACCGTGGCCACAAAGGGTCGCTGCCACCGTTCGTGTCGATCGGTCGCGGG
>CAIJTL010001177.1 GCA_903823545.1 uncultured Planctomycetaceae bacterium | reverse complement strand
CAGATTCGGAAGTCGTTCCAAGAGCTTCAGCGTGTAATTCCCGCCGCCACATCCGACATCCAGCAATGTCGCGGCATGAGGAGTCGTAACGGAGGCCGCTTCGGCAACAAGATTCATTGCGATGAGAGCATCAACAGTTGCGATCTGCCCCGTTTCCAAGTTCGTGTAGCAGTCCGTTTCAGCATCGAAACGCTGACGAATTTCTTCAACAGTTGATTTGTATGTGGACATTGAAAACAGCTCCCGTCGAAGGTTAGATCCTCTGATTAGCCAAGATTTCGTGTCTTCAGTCAATGGTGCCCGATAAAGGCTCAAGTCGGCTTTTTTTGAAAAGTTCGACCTCGACGTGCGTGTTGACGCCCTCACTTTTTCACTCTTAAATGCGTGTCGGACATCAAACCTTGCCGATGTGTAGGTTGTCTGCGTAATGAACTACTTGTCTTTACCCCACTGGGCACTGCCATGCTGACGATTTTGGGACGTTCAACAAACGACGGTACGGATTGTTGCGATCGACTTTCGCGTCGCGGTTTTCTCACCATCGGCGGCTTCGCGATGGGAGGACTCGCACTACCGCAGGTGTTGCGAGCGGAGTCCGAGGCGCGTCGCGGTCCTTCACATAAGGCGATCATCAATATCTATATGCCGGGAGGCCCATCGCACATTGATCTTTGGGATCTCAAACCCGATGCCCCCACAGAAATTCGCGGAGAGTTTCGCCCGATAGCGACCAATGTTCCTGGCATTGAGATTTGCGAGCTGTTTCCTCGCATGGCGCAAATGATGGACAAGTTCGTCCCAGTCAGGACGATCTCTGACGCGGATGGCCTGCACGACGGCTATCAGTGCATGACCGGGCGCCGGAAGTCTGATCGCAAGCCGCCAGGCGGTTGGCCTGCCGCTGGTTCGTGGCTCTCCAAGCTACAAGGCGCGACCAATGGAGCGGTCCCGCCCAACGTGGCGCTCATGTATACCGTTGGCAATCGAACTTGGGGAGAGCCTGCGGACGGTGGCTTCCTTGGTGTGTCGCACACGCCATTCAATATGTTGGGGAGCAAGGCTCGCAGTTCGCCGGAGGGAATGGTTCTGCAAGGAATCACGCTTGAGCGATTGCAAGACCGGAATCAATTGATGAAGTCATTTGATGGCTTCCGCAGATCAGCAGACAGCAAAGGGGTTATGGAGAGCATCGACGTCTACACCCAACAGGCGATCGGAATCCTAACAACGTCTAAGTTGGCAGAAGCACTGGATCTGTCAAAGGAAGATCCACGTATTCTCGCTCGATATGGCAAGAGCGATGAAAAGTTTCAGCGCGATGGTGCTCCTCGCATGATTGAGAACTTCTGTGTGGCGCGTCGCCTCGTCGAAGCAGGGGCGAGATACGTCTCGCTTAATTACAGTCGCTGGGATTGGCACGGCGGAGACGGCATGAACTTTCCGATGTCGCGTGAAGAATTTCCACTGCTTGATCAAGGTTTGTCTGCGCTTGTAACTGATCTGCATGAACGGGGCTTGGAGAACGATGTTTCTGTTGTCGTTTGGGGAGAGTTTGGTCGCACGCCGAAGATCAACAACAACAATAGTCGCGATCACTGGCCGCGAGTTTCATGCGCGATGCTTGCTGGAGGTGGTATGAAGACCGGCCAAGTAATCGGCAAGACGAACCGCTTTGCTGAGTATGCCGTTGACCGTCCAGTCAAATTCCAGGAGGTCTTCGCAACTCTCTACAAGAGTGCGGGCCTTGATGTCGGACGAGTGCGAATCTTCGATGGTGCGGGAGTCCCGCAATACCTCGTCGAAGATGGCGTTCAACCAATGCACGAGTTGATTTGAGCATTGATTGCAAACTGTAATGCAGCAACCAAACGACGTTCCGGTCCCATACCGAGGACTCAAGAGATGAGTCGTGCCCCAGGACGACATTGGATTGGTTGGCGATAAAAGAGTTGGTTGCGCACCAAGTGAAAATGAAAGTAGCCCCGGCTTCCCCCAAGAAGCCGGGGCTACTGCTTTTTCCGTTCGACCGCCTGTGAAAACGATCGAGCGGCCCAAGTCACGTAAGAATGCAGGCCTGCCGGCTGTCTTACGTGCGGCGTCTTTCCCAAGACGCCTACACCCCCAAGGTGTTCCCCAAATTCAGATGACCTCTAGCAAACTGAGAATGCTGTCGGGCAATACGAATGTCT
>CAIJTL010001176.1 GCA_903823545.1 uncultured Planctomycetaceae bacterium | reverse complement strand
TTTCCGGTTTCGTCGGTCGTGATGATTCGCGATCAATATGATCCGTTGCCGAGCAGGCTCGCAGCGTTGTTGCTCGAATGGATTCCTCGGTTGGAGAATTGTCGGCATCAAGAGTCGGTGGCGTGGGCGTTGTTGGGTGCTCCTCAGGGGATGCTTGATGGGGCGGTCCTTGGCAAGTTGTTTGATTCGGCGACGGATGAGGGTCTGAAGTGGGCCATTGCGTCGGTGATCAATCAGACTCGGCCACAGAACATCGAAACGTGGCTGCTGAATGCGGTTAGAAATCGGCAGGCGGGAGCATCACGCAATCTCTTGGCAGCCGCGATCGCCAAGATGGTTACCCCCGAGCGAGCGGTGCCAGTGTTGATGGAGGTCTTCCGTGACGTGCCGTTGGCGGCGGTTCATCCGCTGGGAAAACTCGGCGACAGTCACGTGAAAGAGTTCCTCATCGCGCAACAACCAAACGCCACCGGCCCGCTGCGACGAGAGTTGCGGCAAGCGATCGCTCGCATCAAGCGACGGTTGGCAAAATCGTAGGCGACGTCGCTCCGCGACTCGCATTTCAAACGATCCCCGATGCCACTTCAGTTCTGCTTGGCCACGTATTGGAAATCTCAGTCGCGGAGCGACTGAGCTACGTCTGAGGTCGCTCACCCTGCGGCGCAGAATCGGTAGTAGATCTCTGCTGCTTGGCGGAGTTGGTTGATGTCGATCCATTCGTTGACTGTGTGAGCTTGAGCGATATCACCGGGGCCGAAGACGACGGATGGAACTCCGGCAGATGCGATGCGTGAGGCGTGTGTCCCGTACGGCACTCCAACTTTGCGATGCGGTCCGGCAACTTCGGTGATGCGATCCAACAACTCATCGCCGAGCGGGCCGTTGTGCTCGTCAGACAGCGAGACTCCCACCAGCCACGGCGGTAAGTGCTCAACCGCGAAGCCCAATCGTGCATCAAGATGCTCGCGCACTTGCTTGATCGAATCCCAACCATCTTCGCCAGGGATCACGCGGCGATCGATTTCGATCTCGCAGCTATCGGGGACCGTGTTGACGCTGATGCCGCCGGTGATGCGACCGACGCTGATCGTTGCGGAACCGCACAGCGGATGCGGAGTGACTCGCTGCGGCAGTAGCTCGGCGAACTCTTCGATGGCGGTCAGCACGCGCCCCATGCGATAGACCGCATTGATGCCGTCTTGTGGTGACGAACTGTGACACGCTCGGCCAGCGGTGCGGATCTTCCAACGAGTCGCTCCGCGATGCGCGACAACCACATCCAACTGAGTCGGCTCAGCGATGATCGCGATATCTGGCTGTCGGTCGATGATCGAACCGGCACGCTTCGGGTCAGTCCAAAGTTGCGTCAGATCGTTCACGCCAAGCGACGTCGATTCTTCATCGCACGTGCAGGACATGATGACGTTCGAGGCGTTCGCCGGTTTCTCACGCACCAATCGAGCGAACGCGGTGAGCATCGCGGCCATGCCTCCTTTCACGTCGCAGCTTCCTCGACCAAACAATTTGCCATCGCGAACCTCCGGATTGAACGGATCGGCGAATCCATCCGTCGGGACGGTGTCTTCGTGAGCGTCCAACATCACCGTCCGCTTGGCACCAGGAACGTCGAACCGAGCGATGACATTGGCTCGACCAGGAACCACTTCGATCCGCTGCCACTTCACGCCGAGATTGCGAAAGAACGCTTCGAGGT
>CAIJTL010001175.1 GCA_903823545.1 uncultured Planctomycetaceae bacterium | reverse complement strand
TTACGGTGACGAAGCTCAGAACGCATCCCCCGGAGTCATCTCGAGTCCGCGCGCACGACGCGTCGCGAAGGAACTCGGTGTCGATTGGACTCGGCTGCAAGGGTCAGGACGAAATGGCCGAGTTCGCGAGCAAGACGTTCGCACTGCGGCATCGCGCGGATCTCAGTCAGCCCTCTCTCCGCGACGCCGTGTCATTGCGGATCGGATGCTGGCCAGTCAGCGGCAAACGGCATCGGTGACACTGACGACTCGCGCCGATGCAACTCAACTCGTCCGGCTGCGCGAGCAATTCAAAGCGTCGAAGACGCCGACCATCGTGCCGTCGTACACCGATATCATTGCCAAGTTAGTTGCCACAGTGCTGCGACAGCACCCGCACATGGCCTCGCGCTGGGACGGCAATCGCTTGATCGAACCGACGGACAGCGACGATTTGGCGATCGGCATCGCGGTCGATACGGACGGCGGCTTGCTGGTTCCGGTGATTCCGGAGGTGAGCCGGTTGTCGGTACGGCAAGTGGCCGAACGGTCGCGTGATCTCATCGAGAAAGCGCGCTCCGGAAAGCTGTCGACTGCGGAGATGCAAGGGGGCGTCTTCACGATCACCAACTTGGGCACATACGGCATCGACGCTTTCACGCCGATCATCAACGTGCCGGAGACCGCGATCTTGGGACTCGGCGCAATCCGCCGCGAACCGGTCGTGATCGAGAACGATCAAATCGTGATCCGCGAACTGATCACGCTCAGCCTAACCTTCGATCACCGCGTCACCGACGGAGCACCCGTCGCCCGCTTCCTACAAACGATCCGAGCGGCAATCGAAGATGCGTCGGTGTGGTTACTGAATTAGAACAAGACATTCACATCATTCTGCTCAATGCGGTTTTCAGAATGATGGGTGAGTTGATTGCCTGAAGGAATTGTGTGAGCACACAAATCGAATTTGGACCTGAAGAAGAGTTAGCGGCGTTTCGTTTGATTGACCTCGCTCTCGCTGAAGACTTGGGGTTGGTTAGCCTGGGGGCCGTTCCCGGGCCGTTCGATTTGAACCCAACCAAGGTTGGTGCGTCTCTTGGACCGATCGACTTGGGCGGAACATTTTCGATGACGACGCTTGATTCGTCACTCGATTATATGACGGTTCCCCCAAGGGATGACATGGATCGCGACCTGACCTGTGCGGCACTGGTCAATCGAAAAGATCGAGCGACGATTGATGTCGTGGTTCGACGTGAAGGGGTCTTGGCTGGAGTCGAAGTTGCCGAAAAGGTCTTTGCGTGCGAGAACTGGGAGACTCTGCGTAATGATGGCTCCGTCGTTCGACCGGGCGACGTCATCGCGCGAGTCGAAGGACCGCTGCGATCGCTGTTAATCGGCGAGCGGACTGCGTTGAACTTTCTGATGCACCTTTCGGGGGTCGCGACACAAACGCGGCAATATGTCGATGCGGTAGCTGGGACGAAAGCGGTGATCCTCGACACGCGGAAGACTTTGCCGGGTTGGCGGCTGCTGGA
>CAIJTL010001174.1 GCA_903823545.1 uncultured Planctomycetaceae bacterium | reverse complement strand
ATTAACGCTGGCGTCACGACATCAACTCCGCGATCGGCGTCGGGATGCTGACTAAGTGGGAGGGTCGGCCCTGCGGCGTGTAGAGCACTTTGTCTGGGTTGATTCCGAGCTTTGTGTAAATCGTCGAAACATAATTTTCGGGCGAGAGAACGCGTTCGATTGCAGAGTAACCGTTCCGATCGGTGGCACCAATGACTGTTCCTCCAGGAGTTCCACCCCCGGCCATCAAAACTGACATCGCATTCGCCCAGTGGTCGCGACCTCCTTTGGCTTGCCCAGGAAGCGTTGAAATCTTTGGCGTCCGGCCGAATTCGCCCAGCGCCGTCACGATTGTTGACCCCAGCATCCCACGCTCTTCGAGGTCTTCGATCAGCGTCGCGACAGAGTTGTCCCACTCAGGCAACCGCTTAGAACATGCCCCAAAGAGGTCTGCGTGATGGTCCCAGCCTCCGTCGTAAACAGTGACGAACGGCACCCCCGCTTCGATCAAGCGGCGGGCCAGCAACAGACGTTGGCCGAAAGAATTGCGACCATAACGGGCTCGAACTTGGTCAGACTCTTTGTGGATATCGAACGCGGCTTGAGCAGTCGGTGAAGTGACAAGGTCAAAGCCTTGTCGGTAGTAATCGTCGAGCGACAGGACTGGGTCGCCTGCTGCCTTTTCATTCATTCGAGGGAGCGTGTCGACCAGCTTCCGCACGTCTCTTCGAGAATCAAATCGAAGCTCCGCCAGACCACGCGGCAACGCGACATCACGCACCTTGAAGTTCGCACCATTCGGATCGTCACCAACGACGAACGGGGCGTATTTGGCCCCCAAAAAGTTAGGACCTCCTGATCGAGACATTGACGGAATCGAGAAATATGCGGGCAAGCCATTTGGCTTACCCAATTCGTGAGCGACCACCGAACCCATGCTCGGGTGAAAACTAACGAACGCACCGCATCCCACAGGAATTCGCGGTGGGGCACCGGTCATCATGTAATGATTGCCGGCGCCGTGATTTGATTGGTCATGGCGAATCGAGCGGATCGTCGCGAACTTGTCCGCAATCCCCGCCAGCCGAGTCATGTGCTGAGAAAATTGCACGCCCGGCAGCTTCGTGGCGATCGGCTCAAACTCTCCTCGAATCTCAGCAGGAGCGGTCGGTTTTGGATCGAACGTCTCGAAGTGTGTCGGCCCGCCATCCATCCAAATGAGGATACAACCTTTTGCTGATGGCGTAATCGAATTTGCCTCATCCGCCCCATGAGCCTGCATCGCCAGGGTCGGCACAAATCCCGTCCCGAGCCATGCACCTAATCCAATTTGCAAACAATCTCGGCGAGAGACTCCATCACAATTCATTCGGCGAGCCATCGGAAGCTCCTCAAAGCGGGATTAGTGAACCAAGCAGGTGTGGCAAGATAACGGGGGAATCGGCCAAGCAACAGCCAAACTTGATGGGTATGCAAATTCCGCCAGGATCTCGTCATATCAGAGACCAGCCATCCGGCATGACACTGTCTTTAGGAACGATGATGATGCCGTCGCGAATGTAGACTCCCTTGAGATCACAGTTTGGCTCCAGCCCCATGTGTCGTTGAATCTTCACTCCGCGACCGATCGAGCAGTTTTTGTCAGCGATGACGCCGTCGAGGATGCTGTTGGCACCAACTCCAAGGCGTGGCCGATTATTCTGGACGTTCGTCAAACGGTTTGCAGCGGTGTCGTACATATCAGCACCCATCAGAATCGAATTTCGGATGACTGCATTCTGGCCAATGTGACAGCGAAGACCGATAACACTGTTTTCGATCACGCAACCTCGTTCGATCACACAGCCATCAGAAATCAAGCTGTTTGTTACTGTTGCGCCATCAATTCGAGTCGAGGGGAGATGACGAGCACGCGAATAAATTGGTGCTTCATCGTCCGCAAATTCGAACGGCGGACTTGCTGAAGCAAGTGCTAAGTTGGCGTCGTAGAAACTTCGAATTGTTCCGACATCTTCCCAATATCCGTCGAACAAGTGGCACTGTACTCGCCGAGCCCGAATCGACATCGGGAAGACTTCTTTGCCAAAGTCTTGGTAGTTGTTCTTAGAAAGCAACTCTACCAAGACGTCGCGATTGAAGAGATAGATTCCCATACTCGCGAGACAGTCACGGCCGCGACTCGGTATTCCCTTCGAATCAAACCAAGCCGGATCAGTATGAACCATCGCCAGCTCTTCATCGGTCTTTGGCTTCTCCAAAAATCCTTGCACTCGACCGGTGTCATCAATCCGCATAATGCCGAAAGATTGAGCGGCCTCGCGATGAACAGGCAATGCCGCAATCGTCGCATCTGCCCCAGAATCCACGTGCGTTTTGAGCATTTCCTGGTAGTTCATTCGATAAATCTGGTCGCCCGAGACCACCAAGACATAATCAACTCCCGGCTGCTCAAGATATCGCAATTGCTTACGGACAGCGTCTGCCGTTCCCTGATACCAAACCTCCCCGGAATTCGTTTGCTGGGCCGCGAGAATCTCGACGAACCCGCCGCCGAATCGGTCGAACGCGTATGTCTGACGAATGTGTCGATGCAGACTGACGGAATTGAACTGAGTCAGCAGATAAATCTGATTGATGTCACTGTTAATGCAATTTGAAATTGGAATATCGATCAGCCGAAACTTCCCCCCAAGCGGTACAGCTGGCTTCGACCGGTACTCGGTCAAAGGAAACAGCCTTGTCCCTTTTCCCCCGCCGAGGATCACGCAAACCATTTTTTTCATTCCCATCGATTCGATCCTTCAGTTCCTGGCAAATGGGGAAAACGCCGCAAGTCGGAGCAAGCGGGACACATTCAGGCATCCGCGATCTGAGAATTCTAGTCTCATGATAATTCCTTGCTACCATCCCACACTCAAGCCTGCGACTAATTCATCAAGAACAATCGACTTACTCGCAATGTTTGGCGGCACATCAAAGATCATTGCCAAAGATCACCCAAGCCACGGTTGAAACTCCTTGGCAGCACACTTAGAGTTCCCGCCCCGCAACGATCAACGGGGGACAGGTAGCTCAGTCGGTAGAGCACAGGACTGAAAATCCTGGTGTCGGCGGTTCGATCCCGCCCCTGTCCACTT
>CAIJTL010001173.1 GCA_903823545.1 uncultured Planctomycetaceae bacterium | reverse complement strand
GTGAAGAGTTTTGCCGAATTGCAGAACATTTTGATTGACCGCCGTGATGAAGAGTTGGAATTCACCATTGAGCGTACAACGTCCGGTAAGGCCGAACGAATCGCCATCAAAGTTGCGCCAAATCGCTTTCGGACTCTTGGACTGTCGATGGACATCGAAAAGATCAGCGCGGTGGAAACAGGTTCTCCAGCCGATCAAAATGGCGAGGGCCTGCACGTTGGAGACAAGATCATTCGAGTTGACGGCCAAGATGTTGGCAACGAATTGAATCCGGTCGAGTTGCCCGACTACTTCCAGAAAAAACATGGCCAAGTTGTTGAGGTCGTCTACACCCGAGAAGTGGGCGGGGCCAAAAAGGAATTCACAACGAAGCTGACTCCGCGCAATCGTTCGGGGTGGACCGATCGATTCGAACTCAAAGGTTCGCCCCTTTCTGTTCCGTCAATTGGTGTGGCATTTCATATCACTTCGCAAGTTCTCAAGGTTGAATCGGGAAGCCCTGCGGACGGAAAGATCGTTCCCAATGACCGAATTACGTCCGTCGAATTGTTCCTCCCGCCAGGAACTCCGGATGATGGCTTCGGCGCTTCATTTGGTTCGCTGAAATTCGAAGTCACTGAAAAGCAGCCCAACATCTGGGCTCAAGCTTTTTGGATGATGCAGTTGACCCCTTCGCGTCACGTGCGTCTGACCGTAACGGGCCAAGACAAGCCGAATGTTGTTGAGCTAGAGCCAGTTCGTGATGCGAACTCGCAGCACTTTTTCCCTGACCGCGGATTCATCTTCGATGATGAATCGGTCATTCAAAAAGCGGGCTCTTTTGCTGCTGCCTTTGCGATGGGAGCCGATCATGCGAAGAGCACGGCCGTTGAAATCTATCTGACGTTGCGAAATTTGGTTCGTCGTGAGTTGTCCTATAAAGAACTCCACGGACCGATCGGAATTGCCAAAGTCGCCCACCAATTTGCGACGCAGGGGCTAAGTCCGCTGTTGTTGTTCTTGGGTTTTCTGAGCATCAATTTGGCCGTTCTGAATTTCCTGCCGATCCCGGTGCTCGATGGCGGGCACATGGTTTTCTTGTGCTGGGAAGCCGTCACTCGCAAACGTCCCAGCGAGCGAGTTTTGGTCGCAGCCACATACGTAGGCATGGCCTTCGTCTTGGGGTTGATGCTCTTGGTGATTTACCTCGATCTGTTTGTGCATACCGGCGGTTCTCCGAAGTAATCGCAAAGAAGGTGACCACGGGACAAACACCATGGCCGGTAACCGTGATGGTGGACGCGATGCGGTCTCTTGGCTGGCGACCGGCATTGTCTGTTTGATGGGGATCGTCTTTTGTGTCTTCGTGGTGTTGGCGTTTGCCAATGAGCCTCAAAAGCCAGTGATGCTCTTGGCGGGAATTTTCCTATCGCTGGCCATGCTGATGTGGCTGCTTCGAGAAAAGCCGAAGGAGGCCATCGCCGAGAAAGAGGCGAAGTGGTTTGGCATCTTTGCCAAACCCAAAGTGGTCTCAAAGCTGAAGATCACTCGGCGAAAGAAACCGAAGATCGTACAGTTCGGAACCAATGAGCCCCCCGATGCCGACCGAATCCGCGAGATCAAAGAAGTCACCGACGGCATGAAAAACTGGGTGCCGCCCAAGACTGATTCGGAAACCAGAGTGCAGTAGTAAAACTCGTAAGGATTCTGCCCCAGCCTCGATCGACTCACGGAGTGGTACGCGTTCATGTCTGTGGATAGCCTGCAAACCGCCGCAGTTTTGTTGACGGCGTTGCATTCGGTTGGGAGCCACGGGCTATGAGTGTTTCAGCGGGCGTGTTGACGGCGTTGGGAAGTGGTTGGCCAAGCGGTATCTGGGTGAGATGAGTCAGGACTTATACGGATCACCAAAAATAAGTGCGCGTTGTGATGTAATCTTTGGCGCAGATGGATTTGATCAATTCGGTGTCGAGGCGACATCTGTGTTAATGATCATATTCGGCGTCGAAGAGTTCGTCATAATGGGCGTAGGCTCGGCTGGACCAGCAGTGGCTGCGGAGGTAGTGCCACAGGTTTTCGATACCATTGAGCTCTGGTGAGTACGGCGGTAGCGGGATCAGGGTGATGTTGGTGGGCACCTTCAGGTCGTGAGCGCGATGGAAGTTGGCTCCGTCCCAGATCAAGGCGGCGCGAACATCGTGTGCCAACGCGCGGAAGAACTGGTTGATGATCGCCGTGTTGAGCACGGGCGCGAGAATGGCCTCGGTCTGACCGGTTTGCGGGCTGGCGGCCCCGATGAGCCAGACGATGGCCGCCAAAATCTTCCAGCCTCTGCTGGCTTTGATCGCCTCAGCCAAATCCGGGTGGATCAACCACAGCCTTCGGCGCCGAAGCCCACGGTGCGGCCTGCGGCATCCGAGATTCGTAATTCCAAAGCCTTGCAACTTCTATGCTCATCGCGGATTTTGGAACGGCTGAGTTTTTTGACCACACGGGCAGAGTTTTCGATCGACAACTGCGGTGATTTCGCAGCGTCGGTTTTGTGCCCAGCCCCCACCATCGTCGCGCGAGGCGACCGTAAGCTATTCCCTCAAGCCGTTTTCAAAATCTTTGGAGAACGATTCTGAGGTATCGTCTGTGAACTTGAGAATCCCATTGAATCAAGTCGACTTGCGGATGCGATTGGCTTCCCGAATTCCGGAAAGAAACGCTCCGTGGACGGTGGCACGGTAGTCGCGGTTGGTCGCTTCGCCGGCAAAGAACAGCGGTGAGATCGGCTCCGATAAAGCTTCAAAGTCGTTGCTGGTGGCTCCCAGCGGCACATACGAATAGCAGCCACCCGCAAATGGATCTTTGCCCCAGCGGCTGTACCTTATGCCGAGAGGGTCTGGAATATCGTCGCCAAAGATCTTGCGTAGCACCTTCATTGCGCGGGCCTGGACTTCATCATCAGGCAGCAATTCGAGTAGTCGGGCGAACTTTCCACCGACGAGTGATAGTAGCACAGGTTCGCCGGTGAGCTTCCAGCCGTTGAGGAACTGCGCAAACTCCCCTTTGACGTCCGAAGCATAGGCGAGGTTCGTAACTTTTCGCGGCCAGAACACCTTGGGGAACTTCAGGATGATCTTGTCCAATCGGCCCATGTCTAGGCGCGCAATGGCGTCTTGTTTCGGCTGGGGTAACGGGGGAACAAACTGCACACTCCCCTTTTTGAGAACACCCAGCGGAAGCGTGACTATGGCCCAATCAGCCTGGTAGGACTCGTTTTCGGTGCTAACCGCTACCCCCATGTCGCCATACTCGATCTTCGCCACCTGTTGCGACAAACGGATATCGAGCCCACGGGCGAGGCTCTCGGCAATTTGGCCGTAGCCGGCCGGGAAAAGATGCGAATCGCCTCTAAAGCCGCTGTCGTCGCGACCGTAGCTGACAGAGAGTTTTTCGGCCTCCGCACCGGTGTCGCTTTCGATACCGGCAACAAACAGGTCGATGTACCGCTTCTCATCATCGTCGACTTTCTCACCCTTCAACACGAGGCGGACCGCTGCGTCCAGAGAGAGATCGACCTTCAGGTTCTCCGCGAGCTCCTCGACTTCATCTCCCAACAATTCCTGTTGGGCGAAAATCTCCTTGACGGCGACGTCGGTGACTCGCTTCCCAAGATGATCGTAGAGGCCCCACTCCTCGTCATCGATGATCGTCTTGATGCTGAATTCTTTGGCCAACGCAGCGATGGGATTGCCGCGATCACCCTCAATCCACGATGCCCCCATATCGATCGGCACGCCCAACGAACGATCGGTCCAAACGTGACCGCCGATCCGGTCGCGGGCTTCGAGCACGGTGACTTGCACGCCGAAGGACTTGAGCTGGCGAGCCGCCGCCAGGCCCGAGATCCCGGCACCGATGACGAGGCATTTTCCGGCATTTTCGCGTCCGTACGCCTCGCGGGCTTTCCAAGTTTGTGCCCAGGCACCCGCCAGCAGAGTGGCGAGAATTGTGCGACGATCGTACGTGTCCGTCATCTTGCTACGCACCCAGGTAAGAGAAAAGCGAGAGCTAACTCTGAACTACTTGGGCTTCTTCTGCACCGCGCTGCCGATCGGCAAGACGCCCATACGGCGCGCTTCGGAGATATGGATCAGCCGGTAGGCTGGCTCCTCCTCCGTGTCGAACTTCTTGGCGTTGGCGACCAGGTCGCTGGTGCCTGCGGCCATGGCATTATTGAAGGAAGCCCACGATGGCTCCTTGTGGAACTTTTCATTGACGACCTTGGCGAATGCTTCGGGGATGTTATCCGCTTTGAAATCCTTGGCACTGATCAGTGTCGTCTCCAGGCCCATCAGTTTCTTGCTTTCCCGGTCGCTGACGAAGCCCAAATAGCAGTGGCCAGGGACGAGAACCAGGCTTGGTTCGATGCCGATCTTGCGCAGCACCGATGCGAACAATACGCTGCCGTCAACACAGTTGGCTTGTTCGTTGGCGAGGGAATCATCCAACAGGCGGACATGCTGGCTCAGCACAACCTTGCTCGTGCCGCTTGTGGTCGAGATATCGCTGTATTTGATACCGGCTTTCTGCAACGCATGCCAAACGGCGTAGACCTGCTTGTACACTTCGAGCGGATCGCCGGATTGGTAGCCGGTGAAGGCGTTTACCACGCCCAACTTCAATGCTTCTTTTAGAATCTTGTCGACCAGCGGATGGTCTTCGTTGACGTACCCAGCGAATAAGTAGCTCAGGTCTTCGCCAGGGGCGTTTTTGTCGTCGGGGTCGAGCAAGCGGAACGGGCATTCGTTGATCGAGCGCAATGTCACGTTTTCGTTGGTACTTCCGCCATCCTTGCCACCTAGCTTCACCGCAATCGAGATGTTGATCGGCCGAGCCTGCTTATTGGCGACCAAGGCGTCATATTTGTAGCGGATCTTGGGGAGCACGTGGTAAACGTCCTCTTTCCCGCCAGCCGGCAATTTGCCTTTGAAGACGCTCGGCTCCATGATCGACTCACAAGTGAGCGTGACTTCGACGTCGGTGTCCTTCTTGGGAGCGGCAATTGAGATGCCCATCAGCCCCGTCTGATCGCCCAACACGGAGTCGTCCTGATCTTCTTCGGGCAATTCGTAAGTGGCCATGGAGATCAGAGCGGAAGGAAAGAGCATCCGTTCGGTCAGGCAGAACGGCTCCCACTCGGCGGCGAGTAAAGGCGATGCCGACAATGCGAATAGAACCAGAATGGCGCAGAGGTTTGTTTTCATATAAAGCACCCGATTGACATGAACTAGATGACGAAAATCTGTTGGCCGCACGCCCCCAAATGACCGCTACAGTAATTCGCCTAATCGTCCTGAATCAATTCATCGAGCGACTCCAGGATGTCGTAAGGGTCGAAGTCGTTGCGATTGCCGAGCAATACCGCCGTACGATCAGCTTCAAGGTCTCGCCAGTAGATCGTGCGAAACCCGTCCCAAGAGCCGTCGTGCCCGTAGCCGATCAATTTTCCATTTTTGAACTCCAGCTCCAAGCCGCAACCATAATCGTTCTGCTTACCGTTTCGCGTTTTCGTCGGAATAAGCGAAAGAGTCCTAGTCGCGGGCTTCAAGAACGTGCCGGAACGTTGCGCGGCGTCCCAGGCGGCCATGTCCTCGAGGTTGGACCAAATGCCGCCGTCGCCGACGCTCAAATATCGCTCGTTTCGAGCAGGCGGAGCACCCCAACCCGCTCGCCATTGCTGACCTTTTCCTTCTTGGTAACCAACGGCCCTCAGGCAACCGTCCGGCGGCGGTTGTGGTACGGCTTGCGGACTTTCGTAGGCGAAGGTGTGCCGCATTCCGGCAGGGGCAAAGATTTCTTCGTGCAGAAACTTGCCGTACGACTTTTTTGAAACGCGGGCGATGATCACTCCCAGTAAGAGATAATTCGAATTGCTGTATTCGTACTTGCGTCCCGTCGCGAAACCTAAGGGAAAGTTGTTCTGCTGTCTCTCAAATTCACCGACGTAGTCCTCGTTTACCCAATACGTGCGATGGCGCGCCGTCGGGTCGTCGAACTTCATGTAGTCAGGCAGGCCCGAGGTATGAGTCAGCAGATCACGAATACGAATCGGACCAGAACGATAGACCGGCAACTCAGGCAAGTATTTGCGAACGTCGTCGTCGACGGACAACGCACCACGCTCGTGTAAGATCAATATCGCAGTTGCCGTGAATTGCTTGGAAACCGACGCCAACTCAAACATGATTCATCCGCCTGAAGCATCTATTGGGTTGGAGGAATGTGGACATGCCGTTCTCCTTGGGAGTTGATGAAACTTTCCTTGAGGAGACAACGCAGCATGTCCACAGTCGCTTTGTATCATGGGTTTGGAGTTCGTGGCT
>CAIJTL010001172.1 GCA_903823545.1 uncultured Planctomycetaceae bacterium | reverse complement strand
TTACCGCCGTCAAACGAGCGATGGAGTTTGCCTATCAACTCCGAGTCCCGCATGTGATCTCGCGCGTGGGAGCGATTCCTGCCGACAAAGAGTCGAACGAATACAAAGTCCTGGTCGATGTGCTCAATGACATCGCTCGGCATGGCAATCGAGTCGGATCGACATTGCTAATAACGCCAACTCGTGATGCCGCTGCCGATATGAAATCGCTCGTTGATGAAATCAAAGAAGGACTGGTCGGCATCAATTTCGATCCCGCAATCTTTGCGATGAACTCGCGCAATTCCGTCGAAGCATTCCGTCTGCTTCACAAGCACGTGCTGCACATCACCGCGCGAGATGGCCTGCGAGACATTGACGGTTCCGGCCAAGAGACCGTGCTTGGTCGCGGCGAAGTCGATTGGATCGAAATGCTGGCACTGCTCGGAGAGGCGGACTATCACGGCTGGATTACCGTTGATCGAACTTCCGGCGAAGACAAGCCAGGGGACGTCTCACGAGCGATTCAGTATTTGAAAAACGTCGGCATGGAGCAGTAACAACGCACCAGCGCTCTTAGCACGACGCGCCAGCGAGTGGTCTTCGTTGGAAACAGTCGCTGGTGCGTCGTGCTAAGAAGCCGATCCGAGATCAATCGGCCAAGCGAGATTTGCGTTCGCGCCATTCATAGAACGGGCCTTTGAGCTCTTGAAGGTTCTCCTTCAAAAAGTTGGCCGTCGCCTCTTCGAGCCCAAGTTTCTTCCCGAGCAATTCGGTCCCACGAAGTTTGGCGTCCAACGGAATGAAGTAGTGGCGTTGTTTTTCTTCTTTTCCGTCCGCCTCCTTTTCCTTGGCTTTATCCTTCTTGGTGTCGGTCTTTTTTGCAGCGCCCGTTTTGGCGGGATCACCTCCCATTTGCTGGAATAGCTTTTTGGCTTGTTCCTTATCGAGCGGATCGTTTTTGCCCACAACAACCAGCGATGAGATCGGATACGATTTCAAAGATGTGGCAACTTGGTGAGCAAGCACGCCGGGTACAGCAGAATCCGGCGACAACAGCACGAGCGCCTGCACGTCTTGCCCGCGCGGCGTGCGAGCGGCAGCGGTCGAGGCGTCGTCATACGGCTTCTTCGCCCAATCACTGGCAGTGAAGGCGACCGCGATGGCCGCGCTCATTCCTGGAGCAACAATCGCAGTCTTGCGCATGTTGAGGTTGCCACTTTCGTGTTCCTCAAAAATGAACTTCTTGACCGCCTCCATGTCGGCGCCCATTCCCAGGTAGTCTTCTTTTTTGAGATCACCACTGTTGCCACCGGCTGACTTCTTCGAAGACTTGTCTTTGTCTGTCGCGGTTGATTTCTTGGTCTCTTCTTCGGTCGTTCCGTCTCGATCCTTGCTTTGACCATGCTTCCGCAAATCCAAAGCAATGACTGCAAGCCCCCGTTTATGCAGCATTTCTGCGAAGCCGTTTGGTGCCGTCCAGATCATGCGACTTTCGTTTTTCGGATGCAACAAGACGACAACAGCGGCCTCTTTTCCTTCGGTCGATTTGTAGTAGGTCAACTTCAGCGGCCAGCCATCAGCGGCGTAAATCGTCTTGTCTTCGCTGGCTTTATCCTTCTTCTTGTCTTGAGCCTGCGTCGCAGGCAGAGCCAAAAACATCCCCACCAACGCCAGTGTCAAAACTCGCGACAAGCGCCATCGAATCATGGAGCATTTTGACGGATTGAACACTCGCGAAAAAAAACTTGGCATTGTGGAGGCCCTTTGCGTGCATTCTTTCTGCACGACATGACTGATGCGACTTGAACGGTACGACGACGGTACAACGATCTGGCCAATTTCGGTCGTCAGTTTACGACTGCCTGCCGACCCTTTCAATTCGCCTTGGCGAGTTCACCGGCAGGGTTCTCGAATTCTTGGAGGTTGCTGCGACTTGACGAGGTGCTGGGCGACTTGGATGCTTTCGACCCGCTTGGATGGCGTCGGCATTTATGTCACGACGCGAACTTGATTCCCGCCGAAGGAGTTCATGATGTCGGATCAGTCCATCGTCTCGCCCGCCGCCCCAGTCGCTCAACGGTCTTCATCGCGATGGCCGATTTTCGGATTGCTCGTATTGGTCGCCTTGGCGGTCTGTGTCACTTGGTTGAGCCAGCCGCGCGTCCCATCACTGCTGTTGGAGAACCGCTTGATTGCCGCTGATGAGAAGAGTGATGCAAAGTCGGACAAGCCAGCCAAGAAAGAGACGAAGCCTGCTGCGAAGAAGTCAGCCGATAATGCGAAGGACGACGACAAGGAGACTGAGCCGGAGAAGAAGGGGCTGGAGAATCCTTTCCCGCGACGCTTCAAGCTTTCCGGCGATGAACTTTCTGGCGGAGTCGAATGGCTCAACACTTCGGGTGAGATCGAACTGAAAGACCTGCGCGGCAAAGTGGTGCTGCTCGACTTCTGGACCTATTGCTGCATCAACTGCATGCACATCCTTCCGGACCTGAAATTCCTCGAACACAAATACCCGAAGGAATTAGTCGTCATCGGCGTTCATTCGGCGAAGTTCGACAACGAGAAAGATTCAGAAAACATTCGCCGAGCGGCTTTGCGTTATGAGATCGAACATCCGATCGTCAACGATGCCGAAATGAAGATTTGGCGCGGCTTCGGGGTGCGTGCTTGGCCGACAATCGGGCTGATCGATCCGGAGGGATATTTCTGCGGCGTTGCGTCCGGCGAAGGGAATCGTGAACTGCTCGACGAAGTCATCGCGAAGCTCATCGCCTACCACCGTGCGAAAGGGACCCTTGATGAGACTCCGGTGCAATTTGATCTCGAACGAAATCGAGTCAAACCGGATGCACTTCGATTCCCCGGCAAGGTCTTGGCGGACGAAGCGTCGGATCGGCTCTTTATTACCGACAGCAATCACAATCGCATCGTGATTACGTCGCTCGAAGGAAAGTTGATCGACGTCATCGGCAACGGCACTGCTGGCTCGACGGACGGCAACTACAAGACCGCGACGTTTTTCCGCCCGCAAGGAACGGCACTCGTCGGCGATAACTTGTACGTGGCTGATACCGAGAACCACATGCTGCGAGTCATCGACTTGAAGGCCAAGAAAGTAACGACGCTCGCAGGAACTGGGAAACAGGCCCAATTTCGTGATCGCGGTGGATCACTTCGCAAGACAGCACTCAACAGTCCGTGGGCGATCTCTCATGTCGACGGGACGTTGTACATCGCGATGGCGGGACCGCATCAGTTGTTCGCTCACGAGATTGGTTCCGACGAAATCACTGTCTTCGCTGGTAGCGGTCGTGAAGACATTCTCAATGGAACGCTTGCCGAATCTGCATTTGCACAACCATCAGGCATCACAGTCGGGACCGGCAAGGCATTGTTTGTCGCCGACAGCGAAGGCTCGTCGATTCGCAAAGTCACGCTCGGTGCCAAAGGGGAAGTAACGACTGTGGCCGGTGCGTCGGACTTGCCTCAAGGTCAAACTTTGTTTGCGTTCGGCGACATTGATGAAGTCGGCGGCAAAGCTCGCTTTCAACATCCGCTCGATGTGTTGTTCCACGAAGGAGCGCTCTACGTGGCCGACAGCTACAACCACAAAGTGAAGCGAGTCGATCTCGCCGACCGTAAGGTGACGACTTTGCTCGGTACTGGTAAATCGGGAGCCAGCCTTGACCCGGTGAAGCTGGCTGAGCCTGCGGGACTTTCTGCCGTGAAGAACAAACTCTTCATCGCAGACACGAACAATCACCGCATCCTTGTCGCAACATTGCCGTCTGGCGAAGTCAGCGAATTGAAGATCGAAGGCTTGCAACCTCCGCCGCCCGCCAAAGAAACCGATGAAGTGGCTGAAGGTAAAGATGTCATCGCCGTTCCCACCCAAGATCTCAAGAGCGGCGAC
>CAIJTL010001171.1 GCA_903823545.1 uncultured Planctomycetaceae bacterium | reverse complement strand
CGTGTCTCGTTTCAAGACGCCGATTTGCGTTTGGAAGAGCTCGCCAAACTTCCGAAAATGATCGCACAGACGACTCAGGACGAGGAGTTGGCCAACAGCGTCGTTCGACTTTTGCTCGAAGGAATCCCGAATGCCGAAGCAGCGGCTGTCGTTCATTTTGAGGAAATGAGCGAGACTGCTCGCCCAAAAATGATGCGTTGGGACGCTCGCGGCGAAGAAGTTGGAAGGTTTACTCCCAGCCGCCGCTTGATGCTGAAGGCGCTGCAACTGGGCGTCGGACTACTGCATATCTGGAAAGACAAAGATGAGAGCAATCCGGCATTTACCGTTAGCGGTTCGCTCGATTGGGCCTTCTGTAAGCCATTCAAAGAAGAAGGCTGCAAAGGTTGGTGTGTCTACGTTTCGGGCCAGCAACAACAACGAATGGGGACCACGGTTCAAGAAGAACATCTCAAGGGCGATCTTCGTTTCGCAGAGTTGCTGACTGAGTTCATCGGCAGCATTCGAACGGTTCGAGTCCTTTCCAAACAACAAGCCGGACTCAGTCGATTCTTTTCTCCGGCAGTCATGGAAGCCCTACGTGACGCCGACATGGCGAAACGAATTGAGCCGCAAGTGGCTGACATCACAGTCCTGTTCTGCGATATTCGCGGTTTCTCAAAGAAGTCGGAGCAATCGCAAGAAAACCTCCGTGAACTACTTGATCGCGTCAGCAATGCATTAGGTGTGATGAGTTGCGGCATCAGCAAATACGACGGAGTTACTGGCGACTTTTTAGGTGATGCGGCCCTCGGCTTCTGGGGATGGCCGACGCTTCAAGAAGACGATCGACTTTCAGCATGTCGAGCAGCCCTGCACATTCATCGCGAATTTCTGAATGCAATGCGTGATTCAACCCACATTCTTTCGGGATTTCAGGTTGGCATCGGCCTATCCTACGGACGCGCGATCGCGGGTCAAATCGGAACGGTCGAGCAAACTAAGGTGGGCATCTTTGGCCCAACAGTTAACGTCGGCTCTCGCTTGGAAGGGATGACGAAGCAATTCGGCACGCCAATTTTGGTTGATGAGCCAGTTGCAGAATACGCGCGGCAACACTTACCTCCGCACGAAGGGCGTATCCGCCGAATCGGGCGTTTTCGTCCGGCAGGAATGAATCACGAAATCACTATTTCACAGTTGCTTCTGCCGTCGAGCCACGAAGACAACTTGTCGGATGCTGACATTGTGTTGTACGAACAAGCTTGGGATTCTTTTGCGGCGGGAAATTGGCAAGAAGCCTTGGATCAATTAGAGGAGATTCCCGCGACGGATCGGGTGCGGGAGTACTTGCGAATTTACATCATGGCCAACAACGGGGAACCGCCCCCAAACTGGAGTGGCACGATTCCGATGCAGTTGAAGTAACGTCGAAGGTTTCAACCACCCCTTTTCATTCACGGGTGCAATGTGAAAGTTCAATGTGTCCCCTCGTCCGTCGGCGCGTCTAACAACCATCCGATTTTGGCGACGTATTTGATCAACGATGTCGTAGCAATCGACGCCGGCTCGTTGGGACTGATGTCACCATTGTCTGCTCAACGGCAAGTGAAACACGTCTTTCTTTCACACTCGCACTTGGACCACGTCGCTACGTTGCCAGTCTTCATCGACAACGCTTACGTCCCTGGCCCGGATTGCCCCGACGTTTACGCTCACCCGACCACGTTCGATTCACTACGACGCGACTTCTTCAACGACCGAGTCTGGCCCGACATGATCCGCCTTTCGGGAGAAGAGTCTCCGTTCTTACGGTTACTCGATCTGACCGAAGAACACCCCGTCGAAGTCGCTGGACTGCGTGTGACGCCAATTTCGCTCAAACACGTTGTACCAACTTACGGATTTCTCATCGAAGAGATCGCCACGAAGACAGCCGTCCTTTTTGTCTCTGACACGAGCCCCTGCGAACGGATTTGGGAAATCGCGAATCAGTGCGAGGGCTTGAAAGCGGTCTTCTTGGAGGCCAGTTTCCCCAATTCTTTCCGCTGGCTTGCCGACAAAGCGGCGCACCTCACACCTGCCCTTTTCGAGGAAGAAGTGAAGAAGCTGAAGCGAGATGTCCCGGTCTATGCAATCCACATCAAGATTGCGTTCGCAGACCAGATCGTTTCGGAACTCAATGCGATTAACCTGCCGAACCTGCGATTTTCTGCCCCCGGTGAGACACTCACATTCGAGTAACGCGACTCAGTTTCGCCTGAGGAATTCGTAAGTTTTTCCTCGTCTTGTCGCCAACAACGCTATTGTCCTAGATTCCCAATCCCTTCCGGCCCCAATGAGGACATGGGCCGAGTTCATTTCGAACGGAATCGAGACCTTAAATGCCGGCCGAAACAAACGACCGCCACTCTGCGTTATTTGCCGACTTGCTCCGGTCTTTCGCTCGCGTCATGGCGGCTCGACCGTTGGCGTCACTCGTCGTGCTTGCGGCAATCTGTGTTGTTTGCGGAGTCTACACGTCTCGCAATCTACAGTTCAAAAGCGACCGGTCAGACTTGATTGATCCCGATGCGGACTTTCAACAACGTTGGTTGAACTACACGAAAAGTTTCGGCGATTCATCTGATATCGTGGTAGTGGTTGAAGCCAAATCGCCAGAAGTGATCACTCCAGTTCTCGACGAATTAGGACAACGGCTCAAAGAAGAGACCGCCTCTTTCCGCAACGTTTTTTTCAAGGTTGAGCACGACCATCTTCGCAGGAAGGGGTTGCAGTTTTTTTCGCCTCAACAGCTTGAGAATTGCTTAACACAACTCAATGAAATGCGCCCGGTGATCCAGGGAGACTGGGATCAGATCAATCTCGAATCGGTTCTTTCCCAGTTATTGCGTCGGATGTATCTGCTGAAGTTGGCTATCGCCACCGGACAAGATGCGCAAACGCCGCTCGGACAAAGCCCCGCCCAACGCATGCAGATGATTGGCCAGCATGTGACCGCATTAGCGACCAGCATGTCACACGCCTTGAGGAATCCGAAAGACACTCGAAATCCCTGGCCGCAATTGGTCCCAGTGGATAGCAATCTCGCCGCAGCAGCAACTCGGCCCAAATATTCGCTCAACGACAGAGGAACTCAGGGCTTCGTGAAACTGGCTCCTGTGATCGACAAGCAAGACTTCAATGGCGGAGCGACTGCCGCCATCAAACGAATTCGGGAAATCATCGCAGAGGTCAAGCACGACCATCCTCATGTGAAGATCGGGATCACCGGCATTCCAGTTCTCGAATACGATGAAATGGCACGCTCACAGTCAGATATGACATTGGCGACCATCGTTTCCGGCGTGGGAGTATTGTTGCTGCTATTGGGGGGCTTTCATGGGATTCGACACCCGTTGATCGCGATGGTCATGCTCGGCATCGGCCTGATCATCTCCTTTGCTTTTGCAACAGCCAAGGTGGGGCACCTCAATATCCTTTCGGCCTCGTTCGCACCGATCTTAATGGGACTGGGTTGCGACTACGCGATCATGTATCTCTCGCGGTACCTTGAGCTCCGTCATCAAGGAGAGTCGTTGCAGGACGCGATTGGCAACACCTCCGCTTCGGTCGGCGAAAGCATTCTGACGGTCGCTATCGTGACCGCGTTGGCATTTTATTGTGCAACACTGACAAAGTTTCTTGGTGTCGCCGAACTCGGCATCATTTCGGCCGGTGGCGTGATTTTGTGCGCGATCGCCTCTTTCTTCGCACTACCGCCACTGATTGCGTTTGCTGATCGCAATGTTTTGCCGGCAAAGCTACCAACTCCCATCAAGGGCAATGCGTTACGCTGGGCGGTGCGCCGACATCCGTGGCTCGTCATGATCGGCGGACTGGCGGTCATGTTTTACTTTGGAGGTTGGGCTTTCCGTATCGAAAATGGCTGGCCACGATTCGCGATTGGCTACGACTGCAATTTGCTGAACCTCCAAGCCAAGGGCCTGGAATCAGTCGATTTACAAGACCGCGTTTTCAAAGAGTCGCAAAGCTCACTTCTCTTCGCCGTGACATTGGCCGATTCCGCCGAGCAAGCGATAGCCTTGAAAGCCGAGTTTGAAAAGCTACGAACCGTTCGCAAGGTTGAAGAACTCGCATCAAAGGTTGAAGAACTCGAATCACATCTGCCGTCGACATCACCAGAACAAACGAAGTTACTGATTCAAGCAATCCATGCCGAGGTTGCGCAACTTACTCCTGTGAAATTTGAACCTCGTGTCGTTAACCCAGAACTGATCGGACAAATGATCGAGCGGTTGCACAACACGCTTTCGGAAAGCGAAGAACTCTGGGCGAAGCAAGCTGTTCCCGCATTGGATGATTTCCTTGAGAACTTCAGTGTGCTACCAATCGATAAGCAGATTCGCTTCCTCAACGAATTCCAAGCCCGCATGAACTTCGCACTTCATGCGCAACTCCAAGCGATGGCGGATGCCTCTGATCCAGAACCAATCACGCTTGAAGATTTCCTCCCCAAAGAGTTGGTTTCGAGATTCGTGAGTGCGGAAGGGAAATGGCAAATCCAGATTTATCCGAAGGAGCAAATCTGGGACATCGAGCCACTTCAAGCTTTTGTCGAAGACGTTCGCTCAGTTGATCCTGAAGTGACAGGAACTCCTTTGCAAAACTTTGAAGCCTCACAGCAAATCAAAGAAAGCTACCACGAGGCAGCGATGTATGCTTTCGTCGCCATTTGGATCACGTTGCTCATCGACCTGATGGGAAGAAGCGAAGCACTACGAGTCCTGACACCGCCAGCGATATTGTTGGTCATTGCCGCAATCGCAATGCGATCACAAAATATCACAATTAATTGGCAATTAATGGGCGTCGTCTACTTGGCGATGGCTATTGCGATTACCTGGCTCGTAGATGCAACAGCGGTTTATCACAGTATGTTGGCATTGCTCCCGTCACTTGGCGGTGCCGCGATTATGTTTGGCTTGATGAGGCTGATGCATGTCGACCTCAACCCGGCCAACCTTATTGTCCTACCACTCTTGCTAGGTTTAGGCATGGATGGTGGTGTCCATGTCGTGCATGATTATCGCCTTCAATCCAAACGCCGATACCGAATCTCTCCGAGTATCATCAACTCCCTAGTGCTGACATCAACAACCACCATGGTCGGCTTTGGCAGCATGTTGCTTGCCGCGCATCGCGGGCTTTACACGTTCGGGTTGGTACTCACGATTGGTTGCGCGAGTTGCGTCTTTCTCGCCCTGATTCCGCTACCTGCAATACTGACGCTGCTCGATCAACGTCGCCGGAAGAAGTTGGTTCGACAAACGAAACGACCTACGATAGTTCCTGACATTATTCCCCCCGAAGTCCTCAACGCGATGGAATGCGTGGCGTAAGTCGATTTTAAGTACGTCGCGCCAGCGAATGGTTCAACGGAGTCAAAGGCCGCGTCATCTCCAATGCAAACCACTCGCTAGCGCGTCGTGCTTGCTTGATTGAATTCACCGCCCGCCGCGAGCGATCCGCGATCGCGAATCAAGGTATTTTCCGAGCGCACGATCGTAGGGATCGGTCGTCAGCAGCTTGAAGTGATCAACGCCAAGTGCCCCGCAACCGCTTGTCAGTTCCGCCATAAAACGGCGATAGTTTTCGAGGTAATGCTTCCGCAGTCGATGCGGATCAACCAACACACGATGTGCGAGACGTTCGAGGTTGCGGAATTTTGTCGGTCGCTGAAACGGGAACTCCTCTTCCTCCGGTGCAACAACCTGCAGCAGAACCACTTCGTGTCGCGAGTGCCGCAACTGTTTGATCGCTGCGAGCAGTGGTTCGATCTTGTCGAACAGGTCACTGATCACAAACACGAGACTGCGCCGCTTGAGAGTGGGAACGATCCCCGCCAGGACGTTCGCCAAACTCGTCTCTCCACCAGGCTGTCGCGTTTCCAACATCCCGGCGATTCGTTGAAAGTTGTGAGCGGCAGTCGCAGGCTCAGTGCGGTCTCGGACTTCGGTATCGAACGTCATCATGCCAACCGCGTCGCGTTGAGAAAGTAGTAAGTAACCGAGCGCAGCAGCGACTTGCCTTGCATAGGCCCACTTGCTCAACGTCTTACCGGCGTAGGCCATGCTTGCCGACGAATCAACCAGCAAATAAGCCCGCAGGTTCGTCTCGTCTTCGTACTCTTTGATGTAGTACTTGCCGGTCTTTCCGAATGCTCGCCAGTCGATGTGCCGAATTTCATCGCCGGGGTAATACTGCCGATGTTCGACAAATTCGATGCTCGCTCCTTTGAACGGGCTCTTGTGCTGCCCAATCAGATACCCCTCTACCACCAACTTTGCCACCACCGCCAATTGACCAAATTTCGCCAACGCCGTCGGGTCAGAGAGCGGCAGATCGTCAGTCGTGTTTTTTCCGAAGGCGGTTTGCATGGTACATCACCGAGCGTGAATGGGGTGTTGAGGTTGAAGAATTGATCGTTGGTTATTGGTCATTGATCATTTGGGGGAACAGGAGAAGAACTTCGCCGCTGCTCATTCTCAATGACCGATGACCAATAACCAACGATCAATGCTCCCCCGCCTTAATCTCCGCAGCCGAATCGCGCACATCATTCTGAGAGGAGACAGGGGAGGCCGGCTGCCACTTGTCAATAAATGCGAAGAAGACCGCTCCGAAGATGCAAGCAAACGCTGCGAAATCGTTCCATTTCAAACGCTCTCTCAGAAACCAAATGGAAAATCCACTGAAGACGATCAACGTGATCGCTTCCTGCATGATCTTCAGTTGAGCAACCGGCATCACGCGATGTCCAATTCGATTGGCCGGAACTTGTAAGCAATACTCAAACAACGCGATTAACCAGCTCACCACAATTGCCACCCACAAGGGACCGTGCTTGATCTGCGGCCACTTGAGATGCCCATACCAAGCAAAGGTCATGAAGACATTTGAGAGAGTGAGTAACAGAGTTGTCCAAACCAGAGCCATTCGGCGAAATCCTTTGTGAAAACAGAACCGATTTGAATTCGCCTTTACGTAGCCGTCATGCTCCGCGTGACGAGCAGGTTGTCGTTTGACGTCCAATTGCGATGTGCGCGGATTGATGTTCGGCTCGTCACGCGGAGAGTGACGGCTACGTATGCGGAAATCATTACAGCAACTCCGCAATCGGCTGCCCTGTGGTCAAAATGGGGATCGGGCGTCCGGCGGTTGTGAAGTAGGCCGCGTTGGTGTCGATTCCAAAGCGATCGTAAATCGTGGCTAGCAGACAATTGCTGTCCATGATCCGTTCAATCGGCTCCTCGCCTCGGCGATTGGTCGCGCCGATGACTTGCCCCATTTTCAAACCACCGCCCGATAGGAAGACGCTCATCGCTCGCGGCCAGTGGTCGCGTCCCGGACGTCCGCTGCGGTCTTGATTGGCGATCCTCGGAGTTCGACCGAACTCGCCGCAAAAAAGAAACAACACGCGATCGCTCAGCCCGCGCGAATAAAGGTCTTCGATTAACGCCGACACGGACTGATCGAACGACGGCAACTTCTCGCGATACGCGTTGAAGAGGTGCGAGTTGACTGAATGGTCATCCCAATTGCTGGTGACTCCGGTTTCAGGCTTCAGCCGATACTCCGCCTGACATTGCACGAAACGGACACCCGCCTCAACAAGCCTACGACACGTCAGCAAGCTCTTGCCGAAGTGCGTGTGACCATATCGCTGTCGCGTGGGTTCATCTTCGCGTGACAGATCAAACGCCTCGCGAGTTCGACTGCTGGCGAGCATCTCGATCGCACGACGCTGCATTCCTTCGATGATCGGCAATGTCCCGTGTTGATCGAGCACTCGCGGCAGCGAGTCCAACGACTTCAACAACCCTCGTCGCCGACTGAGTGCCAAGACTCCTTCGGACGAAATCGACAGGCTGTCTGACACTGGCCCCGAACGATAAATCGGAATCGGATCGTATTGATTGTCACCGGTCGACGATCTCGGATTCGGTCCCGGCATGAACGGTGAGTAAGCGGGACCAAGATAGGCTGGCCCGCCCCCATAAAATTTGGTGTTGGCCATGAACAACGGAATGTCGCGTCCCTGCGATTCCAACTGCTTGGCAACGATCGAACCGATCTCCGGAAACTCCGAAT
>CAIJTL010001170.1 GCA_903823545.1 uncultured Planctomycetaceae bacterium | reverse complement strand
CCGACAGTGGCAACACAAACTCCATCAGAGTCAGCAACGGCCAAACCAACACTTTGGTTTGGCGGCTTGATACTGCTGTTTGTGGCTCCGTTATTCCTACGGATGCCGCTGACCAATGACGCGATGTTGTTCGACCTGCAGTCGCAGATGATTGCTGAGGGAAGCGTGGCCTATCGCGACATCCTGGAACCGAATTGGCCGGGGGTTTTGGGTGTTCACTCCGCAGTTCGTGCGATCATGGGAACAAGTTCCGAAGCGCTGCGGTTGTTCGATTTACTCAGCCTGTTGTTGCTCGCTTGGATGTTTCGAAAACTGACGGTCCTGGCGGGAGCCACGCTGGCCAATGCAACTTGGATCAGTCTGGCCGTGCTGGTCTTTTATTTGAGTTGTTCCGAGTGGTGCCACTGCCAGCGAGATACTTGGCTGCTCGTTCCAATGACCGCCGCTGTGCTGTTGAGGATGCGCCGCCTGAACGATCAAATGACTCCATTAGTTAGCGCAAGGAACGCATTCGCCGAAGGGCTGATTTGGGGAGCCGCTTGCTGGCTGAAGCCATATGCCGTGTTGATCGCGGCAGCGGTCTGGCTCGTGACGCTGCTGAGGTTTGGCACATTACGGCGAGCGGCGATCGACACGGGCATCGTCGTGCTTGGCGGACTGATCGCACTCGCCAGCGGAGTGATCTGGCTCGTTGAAAGTGGAGCGTGGCCGTACTTCTTGGAAACGATGCGCGATTGGAATCCGCGTTATCTGGCCGCTGGCCGAGCGAACTGGGACAGGCCACGATTTGAGGCGATGGTTTTGCGGATGCAACCGTGGTACTGGCTGCATTTGTTGGCCCTGCCGTTGGCCGTCAAGCAACTCGTGAGAGGTGGTTTCAAAACCGGAAAACTAACCCGAAGCGTCAGCGAGGGAGTCGGTAAATCTAGCGTGGGCGAGGGCGAACGGTCCAGTACGCTCCCAGTACATAGCATTTTGGAGCGATCGCCCTCGCTGGCGCTTCGGGTTAGTTTGGCGACGCAGGCGGTGCTTGCAGCGATCTATCTCGCGACGATGGCTCACGTTTTCTTGTTGCAGCATCTCTTCGATTACGTTCATGCACCGGCAGTCATGTTGGCGATCGTTGTCGTCGGGACATGGTTCGCGCAGCCCGAACGATCGCGGCGGTGGCGATTCGTCGTTTTTGCATTCGGATTGCTCGTGGCGCTGCAATCGCCGTTACTCAAACCGCAACGAGCGAAGTTGTGGTGGGCCTGCATGAAGCAGCCGTTTCGAGCGAGCTTTTCGGAGCGGGCCAAACTGCAAGACCGGCTCGCATTGTTGCCGAATCCGCATCGATGGCATCTTGAACGAGTGGCCGAGTTCCTCAGCCAAAAGCAGCCGGGACGCAATGAGCTCAACATACTCAATAGCGATGTGGTTGGTTTATACGCGCGACTGAACCTGAGGCCGCCGACTCGGTTCGTCTATGTTTGGGAGTTGCTGTTGTATTTTCCGCAGCAGCGAGAGTTGATCATGTCTGAGTTGGCGAATTCGGGACATCGCTATGTCGTGAGTGATCTCGTGAGTTGCGGCATGTCTCTCGGCGATGCTTGGGAAGTTGGCCCCGACGGACCACATTCTCCGCCACCGAAGTATCGAGCGAATCAACGCGGCCGATATCCGTGGTCACATCCGGTGATTTACCGATCGGGGCCGTACATGGTTCATGAGGTAACGGGGCCGATTGGCAAGCCGAGTTCGCTGTAGCGCAAACCTGGAGTGCGGCGGCTCGACGCAGCCCTCCCATCAATTGGAATGACGGCGTTGGTCTTCAAGCAGAATGTTCTTGGTCTGGCGAGTTTCTTAGCAGCACTTTGGTAAGTGTTGATAGTCGCTATTCCAGATGTCTTAGGGTTGCGTCGAGCCGCAGCACTCCAGGGTACTACGCGGGAGCCAGTTCTTCTGCGGCATCGTCGATCAGTCCGAGTCGACGCAATTTCTTGTAGAGCCCGACTCGGCTGATTCCGAGGGCCTTCGCAGTTTGCGTGCGATTGTTGCCGTTCGCAGCGAGTGCGTCGCGGAGCATTTCTTTCTCCGACTGAGCCACTCGCTCAACTAACTTCCACGATGGCACTGATCGCGTTCGTTCAGCGACTGGAGCAAACTGCGATTGAATCAACTTGTGAGACAGTTCATTCACCGTAAGCACGCCGTTGGAGCTAAACAGCACGGCGCGACGCAGATGGTTTTTCAATTCTCGCAAGTTGCCTGGCCATTGATACGAATGCAGCGCTTGGAAGAAATCGCGATGCACGTGGTGGATGTCGATTGCGTGTTCGGCGGCCAGTTCGTTGATGAATTGCACGGCCAGCGGAATCAAATCGTTGGGGCGTTCTCGCAATGGTGGCAGGCGGAACTCCAAAACATTGAGTCGATAATACAAGTCGAGTCGGAATCGTCCGTCATCAGCCAGTTCTTGCAGGTTGACGTTTGAGGCGACAATCAGGCGGGCCTCCGACATCACCGCATCCGGTGAGCCAACCAATTCATATTCGCCGGACTCAATCACCTTCAGTAGTTTTGCTTGTTGCTTCACGTCGAGCACGTCGATTTCGTCGAGCAACAGCGTGCCGCGTCCGGCGGCTTGAAAACGCCCAATCTTGTTGCGATCGGCTCCCGTAAACGCCCCTCGCACGTGGCCGAAAAGTTCGCTCTCGATCAAATCCGGCGGCAACGCGCCGCACGCGAGATTTTGAAACGGATGCCCGCGTCTTTGCGAAAAGACATGCACTAACTTCGCGAGGGTCGTTTTGCCAGCCCCCGTTTCGCCGACGATCAAGATGGTGACGTTGCGATCGGCAACTCGAATCAACTCATCAACGACACGGAAGAACTCCGGCGTGTATGTTTTCAAATCAACACCGAGCGACTCGATGTGCCGACATTCGGGAACGGGGCGAGCACTCGGTGCATTGAGGATCGCACGAAGGCGTTCGATATCTGTGATCTCGCCGCGAACATTCGGCTCAAAGTGAGTTGCCGCCAACAAATCGATGGATTCTGCGAGGCACAATGGG
>CAIJTL010001169.1 GCA_903823545.1 uncultured Planctomycetaceae bacterium | reverse complement strand
TCATCGCCGGAAGTACTCAGGCTCCTGAAGAGGAGATCGCGCTCGACACCTGGCAAACACTCCGGCAAGAGTTTCCCGATCTGCGACTCATCTTGGTCCCGCGTCACAAAGAAAGATTTGAAGAAGTCGCCCAATTAGTGCTCGCGAGAAATCTGTCGTTACGACGACGGTCGACTGGGATCAATCGAACGACCAGTTCTACCTCAACTGAGAGCTCAAGTGAGGTTCTATTGCTCGACACTCTCGGCGAACTTGGTGCTTGTTGGGGACTGGCTGACATAGCGTTCGTCGGCGGGAGTCTCACGCAACGAGGAGGCCAAAACATGCTTGAGCCGTCCGCGTTCGGTGCGGCGGTTTTTTTCGGTCCCAACACTTGGAACTTTCGCGACATCGTCGAGCAACTTCTTTCACGAAAAGCGGCTCAAGTGGTTCGTAACGGCGACGAGATGACGGAAACCGTCCGCGCGTTACTCAAAGATCCAAACTCCGCGCATGAACTCGGTCAGCGAGCGAAATCATTTTTGGCGACACAACAAGGTGCGACTGGCAGAACCATTCGTTTGCTCTTAAATCTGCCTATCGACGTCGAACATTCAACATCAGAACGACGTGCCGCATAACATCAACAATCGAGCTTACCGATGATCGCCACTCGCTTACGCCTCGTCGTGATTCTGTTGGCAATTCTGACACTTCGCAATTTGAGCGACGGTTCTGATACCGCCACGGCAGCAGATGACGTTGGCTATCAGAAAGAAGTCACCGTTCGCGAAGCCACGCGGCTCGATTGGGTCTTCGCGGTTGCGAATCAGAGCCGCATCGATCCGCCTGCGGAGTGGCTCGAAGGCTACGAGTCTACGAAGCAACGATACGAACTGTTCGTTCCTGCGTCGGCGAAAGCCAAGATCAAAACGAAAAAGGAAAAGGGCACAGGCAACGACGGACTGCCTTTCGTGTTGTTTATTTCTCCCAGCGACCAACCCGCAGGTTGGAGCCAGTTGCAAACGGTTTGTCAGCAGAAAGGAATCTTGTTCGCGAGTCCGTTCAACGCAGGCAACAACACACCGGCACCGAAACGAATTCGCTTAGTTCTGGATGTCTTGGATGATGTCCGACGACGACACAAGATTGATCCCGATCGAACATATCTTGCAGGATTTTCTGGCGGTGGACGGATCGCGTGCGGTATTGGTTTTTCACTTCCGGAACTCGTCGGCGGCGTTATGCCTGTTTGTGCCGCAGCCGAACTGCGGGAAGAGCCGTGGTTGCGACATCGCGTGATCGACCGACTCAGCGTCGCGGTGATCACCGGGACCGAAGACTTCAATCTCGGTGAGGTCTCACGATTTCGAGGTCCGATGCTCAAAGACGTTGGCGTGCGAACCAAAATCACCGTTGTCGAAAAGCTGGGTCACGGAATTCCTGACTCGAAGGTCTTCGCTGAAGTCATCGACTGGCTCGATGCCGGTGTGGCCGATCGTCGAAAGCTTGCTCAAGAATATCCCGCCAGCCGAATCGTTTCGGATGCAGCCCCGAATCGTGAGCAATCGGCAAAAGCACTTTTGAGTGAAGCGAAGTTGAAAATCAAAGAGCCGAAATCTTTATATGCGGGACTGATGCAATTGCAGGGTGTTATGCAGCGCTGGCCTGACCTCAAAGCGGCTGATGAGGCCAAACAAATCTTGTTGGAATACGACGCTCGCCCCGAACATCCCTGGGAAGCGGACGACATCGCCGAGCAACGTAGGTTTCTCATCGCGCGAGCTCGATCCCTGGATGCTTACGCTTCTGGTGAGTTGCCCCCGCAGTACGCGAATCAACGCGTCGAAATGCTCGAAGCAGCGATCAATCTCTGGGGATTAGTGATTCAAGATGGCCAAGACGAAAAAGCGGTCACCGAAGGCGAGAAGCGATTGTCAGAGCTGAAGAAGCAACTTCAAACTCAATAGAACTCGTTTGGAAACTGAATCGCCAACCCAAAGCCTGACTTTAGAAGTTGGGCAGTTAGTTTTGATTGACGATTTCTCTGCGCTCTTCGTTCCTTTGCGGTGCAATCGCTTTTTGTTTTGCACCGCAGAGGAACGAAGAGCGCAAAGTGGCCAACGAATCTAAACAGCAAACTGAATTTCAATCCGAAAACACAAACAATCGCCGTTATCTTCCTACTCGCAGTTGCTCCACGTTGTCTGGGTCATTGGAGGGCGGATTTGTCGAATTGTCCGGAGAAGGCCCGTCACCTTTGAGTCGCAACGTCGCGGCCATCAGGCGATGGTCGGAGCCATCTCGTCGGCCAACTTGACTGTCGATGATTCGCCAGTTGTGATTGGCCAAGATGTGGTCGATACGCTGCCACGGCACGTTGGTTGGCCAGTAGCGAATCGCTCGGCATGGGGCCGTGTATCCACAGCCCCACGATGTTTGCTCGAACGAGTTCGCGAAGTCGCCGAAGCAATTGCGATAGATGCTGCTCGACGTCGGCATGTTGAAGTCGCCGCAGATGACTAGCGGCAGATCGACACCGAATTCCGTGACGAACTCACGTGTTTGGCGTGCTTCTTCCGAACGTTCGACGAGCGCCATGTTGACTGTTTCTTGCCCCGTTCCTGTGATGACAGATTTGGGTTGGAGATAGATCAACGACCGGCGAGCGGTCATGAGGTGCAGATCAGTGACGAGGAACTTGCCAAACGGTGCCTCGACTTCAACCATGATCGCCGTCACACGGTCGTAGACATCGCTGTGGCATTGCCCGATGAGTTTGATGGGCCACTTCGATCCGACCCACAATCCGCGAACTCGAACAGAATGCCAATCCGGATATTGGTCGCTCAATGATTTCGGCGGCCGAGAGGCTTCCTGCAATGCGATGACATCCGGCTTCGCAGAGCGGATTTCCCGAAGTAACAGCGTGAAATCCGGCTCGAATTGCTGTGTGTTCGCGCTGACGATTCTGACCGTCCGTGCTGATCGGTCGTTCGAAAGATTTGAATTCTCGGTATTCGAGACCAACGTCTGCCACGGGACGTTGAAGCCGATGATCGACCACAGCACGAACAGTGACAACACGAGATTCACCAAAACTGTCCCCGATCGTTGCCACACTCCGACGAGGATCAGCAACAAGCCGGGAGCCAACCACGGCGTCCGTGGCAAGAACGTGAGGACCGAGCCGAGCCACCATTGCTCCGACACATTCCAAATCGCATACCACAAACTCGCGATGCCGACGATATGGCCCGCCGTCAGCCAGCGAAGTTGATTGCGACGTCGCGATTGACGCGATCGCCTCACACCTTCGGCGTCTTTCCGAAGCTGCAACATCCGAGCTTGGAAGTCGGCGGGGGACGCGGTTTGGTGGGCAGGTGAATGAGACATGGTCAGTGGTCAGTTGCGGGTGGTCGAACGTGTGGCTTTTGGGTACTCAAACAAAAGGTGACTACCAACCCCACCGAGGCAAGCTCGGTGGAGTTGGTGGATATCGCGCTTGGTCAAGGTTTAGTTCAAGACACGGAAGCGAGCGATAGTGTCTTTTCTCGTGGTTGCGTTGTTGGCTGGTGGCTCAGAATGTCGGGCGACGTTTCGCCGCGTTCCGCCGCGTGAACCAGTTGAGCCATCTCCCAAGCGGTGACGTAGTGATATCGGAATCGTGGATGAGCTTCCGCGATGTCCGACAGCTCTTGGTGGAAGCGAACGGTCGGATCTCCGAGCAGTGTGTCGATGTTGCCATTCTTGCAGCCATGCGAATGCAGTTTGACAAAGACCCAATTCGGACGACCGGCGACATGGACTCCAGCCTTGAGCCAGAGTTGCATCCG
Organism: uncultured Planctomycetaceae bacterium; assembly: GCA_903823545.1. GTDB lineage: Bacteria > Planctomycetota > Planctomycetia > Planctomycetales > Planctomycetaceae > SXKJ01. The sequence continues at coordinate 3,340 of CAIJTL010001169.1, read as the reverse complement.
TTTCCAAGTCGGTGCAAAGCCCGCATGAATGTCGGCGTTCTCAATGCGTGGGATCAAACCGAACTTGCGCCGTGACCAGTCGAGACCAAGCGATCCTTGGATCATCAGTAGGTGCTCGTCAGGTGGAGCAACGCCGACTCGAGCACGAATCCCGCTGTCATGCGACTTTCGCTGTCCCGGAATATCGGTCGCGTAATAAATGCTGTTGATCGTTCGCGTTTGCGTGTCACACGGTGCGGACGGTGATGTGAAGTCGGCGTAGCAGCCAGTCTCGCGAAGCACGGTCAACTCTTGATCAACTCCACACCAGCGGCCATCGGGGCGGCAATTGCACAACGCCCAGTTGCCGTGAATGAATCCGTAAACGATCTCGCCGGTGAGCGGATCGCGACGTAATAGGCCATGTCGATGAAAAAGCGTGTCTCGAAACTCTTCGAGCTTGTCCCGAAGTCCTGCCGCTGTGTCGTTGTCGTGATGAAGATGAATATCAACATCGCCCCAGCCACCGCCGCACAAATCGGCCAGTCGGTCGAGATACTCCGGGTGATACTCGTCCTGCGGGAAGAAGAAGGAATGTTGCGGCACGCGACCATCGCTGTCGTGAAAGCGTTCAAACAAGCGTGGATATTCAACGCACCAACGATCAACTCGGGCAATTGCCGTCTCATGATTAACGCCATAACAACGTGGTTCGTAGTGATCGCAGATCGCAAAGAAGACATCGAGCGGCGCGGCGGCGTGATCGTCTTCACGAAACGATAGTGTTGAGTCAGACTGTTGTGGTGAGTCAGCCAGTGCCGCACGCACGCAAGAGGCGGCTGCGCATCGCTCCTGTTGTTGTTCGGCGCTCGGAAAGAAATAGCTCGGCAGCCACAAGTGCATCTGCCGTTTTTTTATCGCCACATAAACGAGCGTGACGATCACGCTCTCTAACAAGACGACAGCGGCGATCATCAGGTTGGTCAGATTGAGATTGAGATCAAACATGGTGAGTTCTTTGAGTGGACGACTCGTTTTCTGTGGTGCATGCGGCTCGCGTGCATCCGGTTTAACAACAGTTGCGGCACGCGCGCCGCGTGCGCCACAATTCTTACGAAGCCAGCGGTGACTTGAGTGCCGCGGCGTTCTGCTCTTCGTGAGTTGAGAGATTGCGACCTATTTCGCGTTGGCGATCAACGGACATCACCTCATGACGGCTGAGCCAATGTGAGACCGTGATGAAGTGAGTCTGCTTGAGGGACTGCGCCGCGAGCCGATCCAAAAAAGTCGCCGAGTAAGGCTGATCGTCATGAAGCAAAACGATGTCGCCATTACGGATGTGATATTTTTTACTCCATCCGAGCATTTCGTTGCGGTCGTGCATGGCGTAGTCCTTCGGGTCCACGTTCCAGAGCACGATGGTCTGCTGTTGTCGCCAGAGTCCCAGCATCTTGCCGAGCGTCAATTCCCCTTTGGGCGGGCGAGTGAGACGGCAATCGTAGCCGGTCAAATCTCGCAGCAGTTGGCGAGTTTGTTGGATCTCTTTCAGAAACGTGGCGGTCGATGTGCGACTCGGCTCGCCATGAAACCACGTGTGATTTCCCAGTTCATGTCCTTCCGCCGCGATGCGGCGAACGACGTCGGGATATCGACGACATGAATCACCAACGACGAAGAAGGTCGCTTTCATGCCCGCTGAGGCTAACAAATCGAGGACTCGCGGTGTGTGTTCCGGGTGTGGGCCATCGTCGATCGTCAACGCCACTTCAGCCGCTCCAGTTGATGACGCGGACTGCGGTCCTTGAATCAGCAACCAACTGGGTGGGAGCATGGCTTTGAGAGACGATTTAAAGAACTGTCGTAGAGCACTCATTCGTCACCCCCGTCTGTCTTGAGTGTCGCTCGTTTGCCTCGAATCAATTGTCGCAGCAACGTCGTCAGGCCGAGTTGATGCACACACGCGCGGGCCAGTCGGTCAGTCAAACGACACGTGCACAAAAAGCTCAGCCAGAACTTCGGTCGCAAACCGGGTGGGACGAGCCACACACTGCCGCTTTCTGATGTCGATGTGGCAAAGAGCCGTTTGTAGTCCGCTTCACCACCACCAAAGTCGAACCGACGTGGTGGATTGTCTTTCAGCAAGTCGTCGAGTACATGCAGCAGCAGAACCAGCCCTGGTGAGCGATCAGCAAAGTCGCGGTCGTAACCAACTTCTTCATAACTGAAGTGACCTTGAAACTGAGTCCCGATCAGGAACGCGACTGGCTTCTCATCGACGTACAACAAGTAGGATCGCAGTGCGTTCTGCGTCGCCAAGAACGTGAAGAGTTGAGCTTCGACATCGTTGTTGTGAATTCGCAGGCCGAGCTGCGCACTCTGCCAAGTCCGCTGCGAGACGAAATGTGCCGCCTCAAGAAACTCGGCAACCTGTCCCGGTTCTGTGATACGCACCAAGCGAGACGCACCGATCTTCTTTTGCTTACGACGAAATGTGCTGCGGGTTTTCGAGGAAAACTTCTGCCAGTATTCATCGGCCTTCGCTGGAAAATCGATCGTCAGCCGCTCTTGAATGCCGCTGGGGCAATACAACTGAAAGCCGTCGCTTGAGAGTGATTCCGCCGCCGCAAACAACGGATCGTTTCGTTCGAGGTCTTCGATCAGCAGATACGTCGCTTGCTGTTCGCGAACAAACGTCGCACAGGCGGAAAGCATTTGCCGCTGCAAGTCGTTCGTCACTGGTCGCTCACCGTGACGTGGGCCGAGAAAACGATTGCCCGCTAAGCGATATCCTTCAAACGTCTTGTTCCATCCAAACCCGCCCGCTTGCCGAGTGGTCATCAATTTCGGAACGAGCAGACCGACGGCGACGAGTTGGTCTCCCGACAGGGCCTCACACAGCACCAGCGGATGCGCGGCCTTCCGAGTCGTGTTTGACTTCATTAGATCGAGTCGAGACTGCGTCGCACACGGAGTTACTTCGGCAAATAAATAGTCGGGATGCTGCGTGATCCGCGCATCGGGATCTCGCTGAAACAGGTCCAGCCACCGCCAGTAATCCGCCGACAAATGCTGCTGCTCCGTAACGCCGAGCGGACGGAAGCGAATCGTGGTCGCCACGTTCGATTTGCTCGCACGTGTGATCGGTTCGAGTTGTGTGATTGACATGGTTGTTGCTCTGAAATGTCTGAATGAATCTTGAGAGGCAATTCGAGTTGCCCAACGTAGCTGTCACGCTCCGCGTGACGAGCCGAACGTCGTTGTGCTTAGTTGATGAATTAAACTTTGTGCTTTGTTAACGCCTTAAGTTGTCTTGTGAGTTAATCCTGTCGATTGACGTTCGGCTCATCACGCGGAGCGTGAT
>CAIJTL010001168.1 GCA_903823545.1 uncultured Planctomycetaceae bacterium | reverse complement strand
TCCGGTGACGAGCGAATCGACCCCTCGCTTGCGCGTCGGGCTAGTGTCGAGTGAACGCTCCGACTTTGATGCGAGGCTCAATTCCGTGATTGCCCGCTTGGCGGCGAGTCGACCGACGGCGGTCAATTTGTTTTGGGCGTTGGAGCGACAGCGAAAGGTGGCCGAGCGGATGCCACAGGCGACACCACTCGAAGTGGCGCTCGCGTTGTTGGATGAAGCCCGCGTGATCGAAGCGGAAGACCGAACGATGTGCGAGGAGATCGGTCGGCATGGGGCAGAGTTGCTGCATGATGGCGACGGAGTTCTCACGCATTGCAATGCTGGTGCATTGGCAACAGCAGGCGACGGTACGGCGCTCTCTGTGATTTATGCAGCGGTTGCCAGTGGGAAGAAGTTGCGAGTTTTCGCGGATGAGACTCGACCGTTGCTGCAAGGAGCGCGGCTGACGGCGTGGGAACTGCATCAAAGTGGCGTGCCAGTCACATTGATTTGCGATTCGATGGCTGCGACCGTCATGCGACAAGGAAAAATCCAAGCGATCATTGTCGGAGCCGATCGGATCGCCGCTAACGGGGACACGGCCAACAAAATCGGCACGTACTCCGTTGCTTGTCTGGCGAAGGCTCACGGCGTCCCATTTTATGTGGCAGCTCCGTCGAGCACCTTTGATCTTTCGCTCGCAAGCGGCGAGCAAATCCCCATCGAAGAGCGTTCGGCTCAGGAGATCACTCACGGCTTCGGTCGCCAGACAGCACCGGACGGGATCGACGTTTACAATCCCGCCTTTGACGTGACCCCCGCAGAGTTGATCACGGCGATCATCACCGAACGCGGCGTGATTCGCTCAGTGACGGAAGCTGCAATTCGAGAGAGAATCGCACTCAACGTCTCAAACTGATTGGCATGTGCGGGAGCCTTCAACGCAAAGGTGCAAAGACCCCAAAGTACGGCAAAGCAATCAGGAAAGTGACCATGTGCGAACTTTCCTTGCAAAAGAGGCTTAGAATCGAATTCTTTGCGGTCCTTTGCACCTTTGCGTTGAAAACAATTCCGGTCAAGTAACTAGGACACAGCTCCATGAATTTCGCGTTGCTCGGTGATGATCCTGCTGCATTGCCGCTCATTGAAGCGGTGCAGCAAACCGGGCATCGGCTTGTTCGAGTGGCGCTGGTGGATTCTCTTCGTCAGAAATGCGAGGCGATCGGATCGCTCGCGCAAGGTCGTTGGGAAGACATTCTGATCGACTCGGATGTCGATGCGGTGATCGTGTCGGGAAACAGCGATGATGTTCAGGCGGCGGCGAAGCAACTCGCGTCGTCGGGAAAACCGTTGTTGATCGTTCCGCAAGCCGACTTCGGTACCGGTTGCGGGTATGAGCTCTCGCTGATTCGCGACGATTCACAGGTGGTTTTGATGCCTGCGTTCGTGCATCGAGCTGACGCGGAGTTACTCTCGCTGTCGTCGAAGTTGGTTTCTGGAGAACTCGGTAACGTCCGACGAATTCAGATTGAAGTAGAACTCGCATCATCGAGTGCGTCTGCCTGTCTGCTGAGCGAACGTGAAATCGAAGCGGCGTCGGTCACGGACATCGATGTCCTGCGTTGGCTGGGGGGGAATTACGATCAAGTGACTTCGCTCCGGTCGGGCCATACCGAGGACGGCTGTTCTCAAGCCACGCTGACGCTCGCCGGAACAGGTTTGGCCGATGCGACATGGACTGCTCGACGAGGAAGTCAGGCAACGTGGCGACTGATCGTTGAGACGGACCAAGGATCTCGAACTGTTGAGCGGCCTGCATCAAGTCCAGCTCCAACCCGCTTGATCGAATCCTTCGTCAGTGCTTGTCGTCAGGAGCAAGCGACTCAGACGGTTCAACCCGATTGGCCGGATGCCGTGCGAGTGTTCGACGTGCTCGATGCGGCACGGCGTTCGTTGCGACGGAGACGAACGATTGATTTGCACTTCGAAACGCTCTCCGAACGATCGCAGTTCAAAACACAGATGACTGCGATGGGATGCGGGCTGTTGCTGCTGACTTTGTTCTTGATGCTCGGATTGTTGGGACTCGGTTCGATGTTGGATTCGCGCGACCGCGCGGTCAAAGATTCGTCCGCGGCTGGGATGCTGCTGACCGAAGCTGATTTTGAATCGCGCACCGCCGTGATGACCGCAGAAGCTCTCGTCCGCGTCGACCGGATTGCCGAACGGCTCAAAGACGAGCCGAAGTCGGTCTATCTGGAACCGAGCGACAATCCGCCGTCGCCAGAGTTGGATCAACGTCGCCGCACTGGAATCGTCGAACGATTGCAGACTCGCGGAATCATCGCCGCCGATCATCGCACTCTGTTGGCTCCGACCAGAAGTTCCGGCTGGGATACTCTGATGCGTGTCTTGCGCTTGGCTTGGCTCGCTCCCTTGGTAGTTTTTCTGGCTCTCCAAATCTTGCTAATCGTCGCGAAGCCCGCAGCCCCCCAGTGAAGCCGCGACAGATTTTCAACGCTTTCACGTTAGCACGACGCGCAAGCGAGTG
>CAIJTL010001167.1 GCA_903823545.1 uncultured Planctomycetaceae bacterium | reverse complement strand
TTTCTTGTTCTCGGGCGTCAGTATCGATCCGCAGGACGAGCACCTTGGCCGTGTCCGACAGGAGGTGGATTCGATTCGCTGGTTTTGGGATTTCGATCTGGAACTCAGCCGCCAATTCGGAGCCGATCAAGGGGCGAGCATTGGCGACCCCAGACTTACGGGGTATCGGCCCCACACCATCGTGTTCGACGAGCGGCTGCGCACACTCATGGTGTTTCCTTTTGACGATCAGCCGGAAACGTACGTTGCGCGACTGGCGACTATTCTGAACGAACTACCGCGCATCGGTTCTCCGTTTGCGGCGAGTGTTCAAGCGCCGATTCTGATCGTGCCGCGCATCTTTGAACCGGAACTTTGCAGGCGTCTGATGGACTATTACGAGCAGCGAGGTGGCCAAGATTCCGGCTTCATGCGCGACGTGAATGGCAAGACGGTGGGCCTGCTTGACTATGACCACAAACGACGCATGGATTGCGAAATTGAAGACGAAGCGTTGCGCCGCTCCTGTATGGTCCGCATTCACGACCGGCTTGTTCCAGAACTCCAAAAGGCGTTTCAGTTCAATGCGACCCGCATGGAGCGTTACATCGTGGCGTGCTACGAGGCCGAGACCGGTGGCCACTTTCGTGCCCATCGCGACAATACGACGAAAGGGACAGCTCACCGCCGTTTCGCCGTATCACTCATCCTCAACACGGGCGAGTTTGAAGGGGGCAATCTCCACTTTCCCGAATATGGTCCCGCGTTGTATTCGGCTCCTGTCGGCGGCGCTGTCGTGTTTTCGTGCTCGCTACTGCATGAAGCCACGCCGGTGACTCGCGGCAAACGCTTCGTGTTTCTGCCGTTCCTGTATGACGACGCTGCCGCCAAGGTCCGTGGACATAATCTACGATTCATCAGCGACGAACCCGTAAAGCAACTCTCCGAAGTTCCGGGGCAGATGTAGGGGCGTTGCGTCGCCTGATTCAGTATGCTCCGGCCATTCGGCGACGCCTGGCAACTTTGAGTTCATCGAAGCTCGCACTTTGCCCGGCAGACGAGTTGAGGTTCGGAAAGGGGCTGGTTGTGCTGACTGTTGAACTGACCGTGGTGCTCGCGATGATCGCGCTGAATGCCCTGTTCGCGGCTTACGAAATTGCCTTGACCTCGGTCGCCGATTCACGTTTGCAATTGCTCGCGCGGGAAGGGCGTCGCGGAGCCGCCACGGCGCACCGCATGAAGGGGGAAATGGAACGCAGCCTCGCGGTCGTCCAATTGGGCATCACATTGGTCGGCGTGATCGCAGGAGCGACCAGCGGTGCCGGGGCGGGGGATGAAATCGCTCCGCACTTGCAAGCGGCGGGATTGTCGGAAGGCTTGTCCGAGTTCTTCGCGGTGGTGGTCGTCGTGATCCCGCTGACCGCTCTGACAATTGTGCTCGGCGAACTGGTTCCCAAGCTGTTCGCCCTGCGCAACAAAGAATGGATCTGCCTGCGACTCTCGCCGCTGATGCACTGGTTCGCGGTCAGCGCGTGGCCTGCGGTGTGGCTGTTAGAGACTTCCGCATCCGCCGCGATGACTCTGTGTGAAAAGTTGTGGAAGCCAAGCATGCATCCCGACTTCAAATCCGAATCCGCCGAGCTTCACGAACTGCGCGTGATCGCGGGACTCGCGCGCACGTCCCGGCTGATCGGTGCTCACCAAGAAAACATCATCCTGGGTGCCGTTCGCCTCTCAAGCCGTCTCGTTCGGGAAATCCTGCTGCCCGCTGAGCACATTTGTATGCTCAACGTGAACGACTCGATCATCGATTGTCTGATCGCCGCGCATCTGGACATGCACACGCGATTCCCGGTCACCGAAGAAGCCGGCGACCCACAAGCCATCATCGGTTATGTGACCTTCAAGGACATCGTCTCGTTCATGAAGCTGAACCCGCACGACCACTCGCTGCGAGCCATCGTGCGCGGCGTTCTAAGTCTGTCAGATGAGCTCCCGATTTCCGGAGTGCTCGAAAGCTTGATGCGCGAGCACACGCATATCGCCCTGGTCCGCGACGGCTCCGGTCGAGTGGTCGGAATGATCACGCTCGAAGACATCATCGAAGAATTGATCGGTGACATTCAGGACGAATACGACTTGCTGCCAGTCCACGCCGTCCGCTCCGGCGGCGGTTGGGTCGCCGGTGGCGGCATCAGCCTCCCTCGTTTGCAGGAACTGACCGGCTTGGACCTCACGAGCCATCTTCCCGCCAGCGAGGTCCACAACCTGAGTGGCTGGGTGATCGGCCACCTCGGCCGTCTCCCTACGGGTGGCGAAGTGGTCAAGCTGGGCGACGTGCGCGTTCTCGTCCGGAAAGTTCGCCGCCAGAGAGTGCTGGAAGTCCAAATCAGCAGAATCTGAGGACTCTCAAATGATCTGCACAACGATCATCAGCGCACGCAGCAAGACGAACGACACTCCCGCACGCCGGGCTGGTCGGGATGAATGATGAATCAGGCGTCTTCACTGCGGACGCGCAACAGCTTGACCAGTTCGGCTTCATTAATATCTCGCTCGATATGGTCCGAGAGTGGATCATTCGCTCGATTTTCATCGCGGCGCTTGGGACGCTGTTGTCTCTCCGCTTTCCATTTTGCAACGAGGTCCATTTCTTGTTCTGGCTGCGGCACCGAAGGCCGATTAAAGGCGTACGCAACCGTTTCCGTCGGGACAATCGGGCGATGTGAAGAAGGGAGTGACGGAGTTTGGTCTGCGTTCAATTGCTGTTGGGAGTGAGATTCAGTGCTCGAATTCGCGGCGTTTATAGGGTTGGCATGAGTCACCGACGGCGGTTTGAACTTGGCTGGCGAGTTTGAAAACAGCTCCGGGATGCTTCCGGCAGGCTCCCATTCTAAAGACGATTCGTTGCGGACGAGATCAGTCGCGATCAAAGCACGGGTACGGACCATTTCGGAAAGAGCGTCGGTTGGCATAGGGCCAAGAGCCGTTCCAAAGCCCGTCTGTACGAACCAATTGCCCGGTGACGACATGTTTTGTTGATCCAGCAGCGATAGACTGTAACGGCAATTAGCAAGTTAACTGCTGCAGCAAATTGCACATTGGAATGATCGGAGAATACTTAGAATCTGCAACCTTGTGACTGCTGACCAGTGCGGAGAAACAGATCTGCGGCATACTGCGGAAATAAGTTGACACTCCAACGATGTTGCGGTGTGCTATCGGCCTAATCCAAAGGCTCTCCAATGAACCGAAATCGTTACTCCATTGCGGCCGCGACTGCAATTTGCCTGATCGGCGGCGTTTGGGTGTTCTTGCTGCAAGCGGCATCCATGAAGTTTCGTCTGGTACGGCATCCGCTACAGGGAGCGGCTGAGCTGTCCTCCGAAATGCAGGTCAAGCTGAGAATTGCTGAGTTGCTAATGGCATATCCGTTGGCCTGGGTTCTGGGAATATTCGGCTTCTCTATGGCAGTTGCCTTCCTGCTGGGTGTGCCGGTTGTTGAAATCCCGGAGTCCGAATCCGACAACGCGAACTGAAATTAAAGAGACATGCTTGCGAAACGAATTATTCCGTGCCTCGACGTCCATGAAGGCCGAGTCGTCAAAGGTGTGAACTTCCTCAATCTGCGCGACGCCGGCGACCCAGTTGATGTGGCCGCTCGCTACGAAAACGAGGGGGCCGACGAACTCGTGTTTCTGGACATCACGGCCAGCCACGAAGGCCGTCAGATCATGATTGATGTGATCCGGCGGACTTCCGAAGTCATCTTCATGCCACTCACCGTCGGCGGAGGGATTCGCACGATCGAGGACGTGACGACCTTGATCCAGGCCGGTGCGGAAAAGGTCAGCATTAATTCGGCTGCCGTTCGAACACCGCAACTGATCACCGAAACCGCTCGAAAGTTTGGGAGCTGCGCTACGGTTGTGAACATTGATCCGAAGAGAGTTCAAAAAGAGGGTCGCGAGTTTTGGGATGTGCATATCAACGGTGGTCGAATTCCGACCGGCTTGCAGGCGATCGAGTGGGCGCGTGAAGTCGAACGGCTCGGCGCAGGTGAGATCGTATTGACGTGTATGGATGCCGACGGCACCAAAGACGGATACGACATTGAAATCACTCGTGCCGTGGCTGACGCGGTCAAGATTCCCGTCGTCGCCAGTGGTGGAGCAGGGTGTCCTCGCCATTTGTTTGAAGCAGTCACCGAAGGAAAGGCGAGTGCAGCACTTGCCGCCAGCATTTTTCATTACGGCGAATACACGATTGCAGAAACTAAACAATACATGGCCGAACGAGGCGTTCCAGTTCGCATTTGAAGCAGTCACTGTTTGAAGTGGCGAAACATCGTCGATTAAAACCACTCGCACAAAGTTTCGGTAATCAAGTCATAAGTTTGAATAGATAGGTCGGCACGGTCAAAATATCGTGCAACAAGTCGTCAACACAAAAACAATCAACTTCGTGCCGTCGAACCGCGGCGCATTCTCAACAATTTCGCTTTGAAGGAATCTCGCCATGTCTGGTCATTCCGCCCCTGCTGCTGCTCCACAAGCTCAACCTAACGTCAAGCGCTCGTTCGGGGTCACCAAAAATTTGGAGATTGACAAGGTCTTCCGAGCGATGATCAAACACAAAGGTTCGGACTTGCACCTTCAGGTGGGGCGACCGCCGATCTTCCGCGTTCGTGGTTCGCTGGTGCCGTTAGATATGGAGCCAATCACGAAGGAGAAAATGGAAGCGCTGCTCATGCCGATGATGGATGAGCGGTTGACGAACATCTTCTGGAACGAAGGTGGCTCCGACTTTTCGCACGTCGTTGATGTCGATGGCGACAAGTGGCGATTTCGCGTGAATCTCTTTGTGCAGATGGGCCTGCCTGGCATGGTCAGCCGAAAAATCGAACGTTCGATTCCGAACTTCGAAGGACTCTACCTGCCGCCGATCATGTCCGAGCTGACGGACTACGATCAGGGAATGGTGCTGCTAGCCGGTGTGACTGGTTCTGGTAAATCGACGACGATCGCTTCGATGCTCGACTACGTGAACCATCGCAAGAACGTCCATATTCTGACGTTCGAAGACCCGATCGAATTCGTTTACACGTCTGATAAAGCGCTCGTGAATCAACGCGAGGTCGGCATGGAC
>CAIJTL010001166.1 GCA_903823545.1 uncultured Planctomycetaceae bacterium | reverse complement strand
GCATGATGCAGTGGAACTCCGCCCGCAACGACGGCTTGGTAACTCGGCCCTACTCAGTACAACACGTGATTCAACTACTTGATCCGCTGACCGTTCAATAAGGACCGATCATGTCTTCTGCAAAATTCTGGCTCACCAGTGGCGCAATCCTCGCAGGGCTTGGAGTTGCGTTGGGAGCGTTCGGCGCTCACGGGTTGGATCGAGTGCTCAAGGACGTTTATTCGCCAGAAGATGTTCGCACGATTGCGGGCCTAACGGTGCCAGCCACTTGGAAATACTTGCAAGACTTCAAGACGGGAGCCGAGTATCAGCTCACGCACTCGTTGGCGTTGTTGGTGGTTGGATTGTTGGCGCGAGATGGCTCTCGAAGGTCACTGACGATCGCTGGTTGGTCGTTCTTGTTGGGGATCGTCTTGTTCTCCGGCAGCTTGTATGTGCTGGCGGTGACCGGTGTGAAAGTATTAGGTGCGATTACACCGTTTGGCGGAGTTCTGTTTCTCGTCGGTTGGACCAGTCTGGCGATCGCCGCTTGTCGCACGAAATCCTGATACATAGCCGTCACGCTCCAGGTGGCGAGCCAACCGCTTGCCAACACTTTGTGGAGCACTCGGCTCATCATGCGGAGTGTGATGGCTACGTTGAGTCATGCTGAATCAACAATGCAAGGGCCGATAACGATGCAAGTCGCTTCGCTCACCAAGAGCATGGGGCTTGTTTGACGGTGGAACTATGAAACACAAAAGGGGAATCGTGGGATTCATCATCGCGCTGCTGGTACTGCCAATTCTAAGCTTGGCACTCTTGAGCATGACCGGGCGACGTCCCTCGAACTTGGGTGTCCGCGACGGCAAGCTGGCTCCGTGCCCAACATCACCCAATTGCGTCTCGACTCAGGCGGATGACGAGCAGCATCGCATCGCGCCGATCATTAGTTCGCTATCGGCGGAGGATTCGCTGCGCTGCCTGAAACAAGTTCTCACTGAAATGCCGCGAGTCACGATCATCACCGAGCGTCCCGATTACCTCCACGCCGAATTCCGCAGCGCGTTGTTTCGCTTCGTCGATGACGTTGAGTTCTTCATCGTTCCCGACGAGCAGCAAATCCACTTCCGCTCCGCATCACGCGTCGGCCACGGCGACCTGGGAGTCAATCGCAGCCGCATGGAACTGATTCGGAAACGTTTCGCCGATGTCTCGGCTGAGATGACTCAGACAAAAAGGCAGCCTTGATCGTTTCAATCAACGGACTCAAACTTCAATACACAGCTTGGACTCGTTGCTAACCTCTACCGCGTCGTTGGCCTCAACCGCCACGCCAACGTCCGTGACCGCCAACAACGCCCATCCTGATCGTCGAATCGGGTGAACCAATTGCGGAACTGTTTAGAATCAATCAAATTCTTCCATCACGGGAGTCACAGCCATGCCCTTGCAAGTTTCACCTGAACTGGCGGAATCGATTCGCGAAGAGATGGCTTTGGGGAAATACGCCTCCGAAGAGCAACTGCTCCAAGAAGCCTTGCTGGCCTTGCGCGAGCAACGTGAGGACTTCGCTGCCATTCAAGCGGGTATCGACGATTGGCAAGCCGGACGAACTCGGCCGTTCGTGGAAGTGGCGGAGGAGATTCGCAAAGAATTCGGCTGGAACTCCCCATCATGACTTTTCAAGTTGCGATTTCAGTTCGAGCCGCGCACGAACTTCGAGCGGCCACCCGATGGATCGCACGCGACAACCCACAAGCAGCCGAACGCTGGTTTCACGGATTCACCGACGCTATCCAGTCGCTCTCCGAGAACCCTCGCTCCTGCGGCTACGCTCAGGAACATGGAAGGTTCCCGTTCGAACTCCGACAGCTTTTGTACGGTCGCCGCAAAACTTATCGCGCTGTCTTCACCATCGAAGCGGACGCCGTCGTAATTCTCACGATCCGCCACTCCGCGCGACGAAATCTGCGTCGCAGTGAATTACCCTAACGATCAACTCTCCATCGAGCCAAGTCGTGATAAAACGAACTCACTTTACAGTTGCCGCACTGTTGGCAGTCATTCTGCAAGCGACTGGTGCGTATCAACTCGTCGCTTGGACTCTGGATGATTTTCGCACAGCCAGTTTGCTTCAAGATTTGAAGGCCGAACAACATCGACTGGAAGAACTTTCCAGAAAGCCTTGGCGTCCCTGGTCGCGGCTCAGCATGTCTTCAGTCTTGATTGTGGGAACCCTCGTTCTGGACGGCTATTTGGTGCTAAGACTCACGCCAATGATCGACGATTAGCCTCAGATTGTCTGCAACTTCGGAAGTCCTGCCTTCACTTCGTTTCCATTGTTGCCCGCTGTTCCAAAAGCATTTTTAACAGAATCCAACGAATGGAACGAAGAAGAAACGTTTGGAATCAATCGTTGATGATCAGCTTGATTTCGTCGGAGTTTGCTTTGAGCTCCGGTGCATACATGGCTGATGCCTTCGTCGGTAGAGCGCTGAACTTGCCGGGGATTTCGGCTCGTAGGCGATAGGACAAGCTGTGTTTGCCGCGGGCGAGTGCTCGGACGAAGAAGGCGACGCGTTCGTCGCGGAATTCGACGTAGGCGTGCATGTCGTTGCCGTTGTAGCCGCTGCGGACTTCGACCGGCTCGAAGCCGCTCGCTTTCATGT
>CAIJTL010001165.1 GCA_903823545.1 uncultured Planctomycetaceae bacterium | reverse complement strand
GCATGCCAACTCGCTTGAAATAACCGGCTCGTCACGCGGAGCGTGACGGCTACGTACTAGCTGTGGCCAATTGCAATGCGATTTGGCACGCGTGTAAGTAGCTCGGTACGTGCAGGACTTCGTCGGTGGTGTGGATGCCAGCTTGTCCGCATCCCAAGGTGACGGTTGGCAGGCCGTGAGCGGTCATCCAATTCGCATCGAGGCCACCGTTGCTGATGCGTGTTTCAGGTTCGAGACCAACCGATCGGATAGCGTTGACTGCGGCAACCACACATGGTTCGGCGAGATCGAGTGCGAATGATTCGTACTTGAGGTCCGCTCGAAATTCGACACGACCGGACTGGCCGCTGTCTGTGCAGACTTGCTTGGCCGCTTTTGTAAATGCCTCTCGAAACGCGTTGACGATCTTCAGACGAAACTTCGGATCGTGACTGCGTGCCTCGGCTCGTAATCGGACATGCGGAGTAACGACATTCGTCGCTTCCCCCCCTTGAATGAATCCGATGTTGCTAGTCCCTCGATTTTTCCCCTTGACGATCAGCCCGTGCCAACCGTTGGTTGTCAAATCAGCGATCGCAATTCCGGCCATCGCGACGGCACTCGCTCCGTGTTCCGGGTGAGCACCGGCATGTGCGGCATGGCCGAAGAGTTCAATGTGCAAGTCGTAGGCACCTGTCGCTCCGACGGCCGCTGTGTTTGCAGCACCGCCATCCCAGTTGAAACAGAGCTTCGGCTGGCCGAGCGTGCGAAGGTTTACACAACGAGCACCGACCAAACCGATTTCTTCTTGAACGGGCCAGAAGAACGTCAGCGGCGGATGCGGCAGTTTGTTTTTCAAGATTGTCAGCAGCGTGTTGAGAAGCACCGCTGCACCGGATCGGTCATCACCGCCGAGTGCCGTTGTCGGGTCAGCGGACTTGATGATGTCACCGTCAACGATCGGCTTCGCTCCGACTGCGAGCGGCACAGTATCAACGTGAGCCATCAACAGGCGGCGCGGAGCACGCTTCGTTCCAGGAAGTTTGACGATCAGATTTCCAACCTCGCCACCCGCCGGACTTCGCTGGTGAGCATCGTCAATCGTGACTTGAGTCTCCAGCACTCCGGCCTGCTTGAGCTTCTTTTGAATGAACGCCACCACGCGACCTTCAAATGTGCTCTTGCCAGGAATCGCAATGAGGTCCGTGACAAGCTGAAGAGCTGCTTCGCGTGAGAAGTCATAAGCCGAGTGAGACGTGGTTGTGCGAAACGACATAAGCTGACTTTCATGTGATGGAAGTGAATAAAATGCGTGTGGGAAAGGGGCGTGCGTTCGCCCTCGCTGGCGCTTCGGGTTAGTTTGGTTGCGGCTCCGCCGGACCAAGAACCCTGCATCTCTGCTGGAAATGTCTGTCTTTCAACGCTGATCGCAGCACCCTGTTTTTTAATGCGGCTGCTATGCTACTCGCTGACGGGTTGAGGACAAAACAACGCCGAAATGATCGTCGTAGGGCAAGGGACTTTCGATGCGCGAACGGACCGGGAAAAAGAAATCACGATTGGAATCGTGGCTGAAGTCCGCGACGACTCCGGTGTTTCTGGTTTCGGCAACTCGGCGAGTTTTGTTCTTCAACGCGGGATGCGAGCAACTTACTGGCTGGACCGCAGACGAAGTCGTGGGTGAGGTGACAGAGTTCGTCTCTGACCCAGAACCGCAGTCGTTAGCGGCCATCATCAATTCGCTCTGTCCGCCTCCCGAGGTTCTGGCCGGTCGCGAGCATGACGTGCCGGTCTTTCTTCCGAACAAGAACGGGACACCGGTTGCTAGGTTGGTTCGATTCGTTCCCGTCACTGAAGCGGAGCGAGTGACGAGCGTGTTAGGGATCATCACAACGATGCCAGTGGCCTCGCACAATCAACCGACGTCGCTGGCGTTGCGATATCACGCGGAGCTTTCCGCATTGCGTTGGTCGTTGAAGCAGCGTTACGGCTTGAAGACAGTTGTCGCACGCAGTCCGGTCATGAAACGTGTGTTCGAGCAAATTCAACTGGCACGAAAGACAAACGTCGCCGTTCATTTCTTTGGACCACGCGGTGTTGGCAAAGAACACTTCGCGCGAGCGATCCATCACGAAGCTGAGTCGTCCCCTGGCGCGTTTGTGCCGCTCGATTGTCGGCAGTCACCGCATGAATCGTTGGAGATCCTTAAGCGTTTGCTACATCCGCAAGCAGACGACGCACCGACCACCTCACAGAATCCTCGAACGCTTTTTTTGGTTGATGTCTCACATCTCTCGCGTGATGTTCAAGAGAGATTGTTGACCGCATACCACGAAGAAGAAAAAGGGACAAAGGGGCGACCGCATTTACCACGGCTGATGTCCTCATCGACTGAACCACTTTCAGAGGCAGTCGCGCAGGATCGATTGCTATCGGAGCTTTATTTCTTGCTGACACCGCTGGTCATTGAAGTTCCTTCGCTCCGACAACGCATGGAAGATTTGGAGCCACTCGCGCAAGCCTTTTTGGAATCACTCAATCGCGGTGTCAGTCGGCAAGTCGCGGGGTTTGCCGATTCTGTTTGGCCGCAATTGCATGAATATCAATGGCCCGGGAATCTCGATGAGCTGTTGCTGGTCGTGCAGGAAGCGAGAGAAAACTCCAGCGGGCCGGTGGTCGACGCGAAAGACTTACCGCTCCGATTTCGAGCGGGACTCGACGCTCAATCCGTCGGACCGATGCGTCGCAATATGGCCGACGAACCGATTCCGCAATTGGAATCGCACATGATGGCCGTCGAACGTGACCTCATTGCGCGAGCACTCGCACAAGCCAAACAGAATAAAACTCAAGCGGCCAAGCTGCTCGGAATCTCTCGACCAGACCTTTATCGCCGAATGGAGGCCCTGGGTTTATCCGGCGGTGATTGACCGATGAATGCAGAATTGCGATTTTTTCCCCTCTCTGTTTCCTTCGTTTTCTCCTGTTCAATCCATGAGCCGACGATTTGGAGCACGCTATTTCCTAAACAGCCTCGCATGAGACTCCGTCCTCACTGTCGCTTCGGATTAATATCGCGGGAACGATTTTTCCCAAGGAGAATTGCATGAGTTTACTTACTGGAAGCCGAACAAAGTTGTTTGGATTGGTTGCGTGTTGGGCATTGTTGGCTGGCTGTGGTGAGTCCAAGCAGCCGGATACGGCGGGATCGAGCGACGCTGTCAAAACGGCTTCAAAACGACAGAGCGTCACCGAAGTCGAAACGACGTCTGATGACTCCGAAACAAATTCGGGCAGCGCTTCCGAAGCCGAGAAGCCAGCCGAGTCATTCGCCCCTGTGAAGCTCGGTGGTCGAACAAAAGCG
>CAIJTL010001164.1 GCA_903823545.1 uncultured Planctomycetaceae bacterium | reverse complement strand
TGTTTGCAGAAATCGATGAACTCGTCGATCGACTGCGACGATTCGTCGAATCCGAATCACCCTGGGAACCATTGAGTCATTGCCGAGCGATTCTGCGGAGGCTGTTAGGGCGAGTGGAGACGCTTCGAATTCGGCTCGAAGCGCCGTTGGTCGTCGCGACATTCGGTGGGACGGGAGTCGGTAAGAGTGCTCTCGTGAATGCGCTCGTCGGCCGCGAATGCACTCGATCTGGCCGCGAGCGACCGACAACAACGTTGCCAGTCTTGATTGCGCATCCCGAGACAAATCTCGATGCGCTGGGTGTTCCGCTCGATGAGTTCCAACTCATCCGACTTGATGCACCAATCCTGCGAGACATCGTCATCATCGACTGTCCTGATCCGGATACGACCGAGACCGAAGCGGTCGAATCGAACTTGTGGCGACTTCACAAGCTGCTGCCTCATTGTGATGTGCTGCTCAACGTTTCGACGCAACAAAAATATCGCTCGGCGCGAGTCAGCGATGAACTTCGACAAGCGGCGGAAGGTTGTCGGCTGATATTCGTGCAGACTCACGCCGATCGAGACAGCGATATCCGCGAAGACTGGCGCAAACAGCTCTCCGCGAACTACGCGGTTCCCGATGTCTTCTTTGTCGATTCGCCGCGAGCCATGCAGGACCAACTGGCAGGACGACGTCCGTCGGGTGATTTCGCTCGACTTCAAGATTTGCTCACGAGTCGAATTGCCGCCTCGCAGCGAATTCAAGTTCGTCGAGCAAACTGGCTGGACCTGATTCACTCTGCAATCAGCCATTGTCGTCAGCACGTCACCGATCAATTGCCTGCGATCGAAAAGCTCGAAGCGGCCCTCGAAACGCAACGTCAACGATTGCACGACGCGATGACCGCACGCTTGCGCAATGAACTTGTCGCGAGTCAGGGGCTTTGGGAGCGTCGCTTGTTGACGTCAGTGACCGAGCATTGGGGATCGAGCCCGTTCTCGTCGATGCTCCGCATTTATTCTGGCCTGGGAAATCTGATTGCCTCTGCCTCGTTTTGGCGAGCGAGATCATCGGTGCAAATGGCGTTGATCGGAGTCGTTCAAGGAACTCGCTGGCTGTCGGCCAAGCAGGAAGAACGCGAGGCGGAATCGAATCTTCAACGTGTCGCCAGTTCGTTGGGACTCGACGACCACTTGCTCCGAGAATCACAGATGGTGCTCAACGGATTCGTCCGCGACGCGAAACTCACCACGACTTCCAGTACCTCAAAGACGGTGCAAGAACTTCGACATGAGGCGGCACGCGTCGAAGGACAGTTCTTGGGTGATGCGAGTCAGCGAATCGATGGCATGGTTGATGAAGTCGCGAAGCGGCGATCGGGTTTATTGGTTCGCTTGTGGTATGAAGCCTTGCTGATGTCGTTTGTGGTTTTTGTGCTTTATCGAATCATCCGAAGTTTTTTCTGGGACTCGTTAAGCGATCCCGACAAGATCTTGCCGACGCACTTTTATGTTAATGCCGGAGTCATCTTTGGAATCTGGGGGACGATTCTCGTGATGCTGTTCACTCGGCGCTTGCGCCGCGGACTCCAACGCCAGGTAGAAACGCTTGCGACCGATCTTGCACGCCAACGATTGGAGCAAGGTCTTTTTCCGGCGTGGGAAGAGGCTTGCCGCGAAGTCCATGAACAATGTCGAACGCTCAACCATTTGGGCGAGACATCTACGCTGGTTCGCGATCGATTGGCATTGCCGTCGAACTTCGGCGCCCCGCGATAGCCAACGAAAATGGGGCCGGACTTTATGAATGTCCGACCCCATTTTCATTGAATCCCATCTTGAGAGAACGCTACTTACCAAAAGCGCCGCTGGTCGTCCCTGTTGAAGACTGTGGCTTGAGGCGTTTGCTCTTGTCGCTCACAGCCGCCGAGACGCGACCGACGTTATCGATCGGTGCAGGACGCTGTCCTGCTTTGAGTTCATAGCCCTTTTCATTACCAGGCGTAAACAGTCGGCGTTGTGGCGTGTATCCAATCCACGCGAGGAAGTCATTGAGGTTCACAAGTCTCACACCCTGTTGCCGAGCTTCCTGTTCCAGCTTTTTGCGGTGGACCAGCATCTTGTTGATTCGCTCTTTGTCTTCATCTTTCGCCGCTTGCGAAATGTCTGGAATCTGACCGATCACGAGGAACTTCGTATTCACGTCGATGCCGGGGACCGTTTCCGGTTCATATTCGACCCACTCGCTCGGGAACTTCGTGTAGCGAACTCGCTTGCCATCATCTAAGACTTCATTGTCGACTCCGCCACCGGTGCTGGCGATCAATTCGTGGATGCGTTGACGATCGCTCTTGCCGTCTCCGTCGAGATCAATCAAGCCGATGAATGAGAAGTTATCTTTGCGACCCGGACGCCAGACGGGAGTAAAGATCGGATCGCCCTTCGCGATCGGCTTGTAAAGGTCATCGTGTGTGATTCGTGCTTCCGCCGTGTGTTCGTCAATGATGCGAGTGACTTCAATCGCTCCTTTGATGTCTTCGGTGCCACGAGCAACACCATTGTGTGACTTCGTGTAGACGCTGAACGTCATCCGCTTCGGCAGATTGTCAGCTTCACCAAGATTGATCCAGACGAGCCCATTTTGGTTATCAACATGGCGAATCATGCCGCTGGGGACTTCAAAGCTGGTTTTGGTCACTTCGTCGATGCGTTTCACCAATTTGTCGTTGATGGCAACCAAGCGAGTGATGTCTTCATTGAGCTTCTTGGCTTCCTGAACGCGAGCCTGCTTTTCGTTGTCGAACTCTGTCTGCAACTCGTTGTAAGACTGAGTCAACTCATCAACTCGTTTTTGCTTCGAACGAACTTCTTCGTCTTTGACTTTGATGAGGTCTTGCAGATCCTTTTCAGCCTTCGTGCGGCCGTTGTTGTTTTGGTCGACTTGAACTTGGTATTGCCCGGACAACGCGGCGATCAGCTTCTGTTGACCTTCAATATCCGTGCGAAGTTTGTCTCGCTCTTTTTCCAGATCAGCCGCTTGTTGAACCAACTTGTTAATGGCCGCTTTGTAAGTTGGTTCGGCCAGTGGTCCCGCTTTGCCAATGTCGGCCATTGCGGCACCGGCGACTTTGCCGTTGTTAGCATCTTCGCCCAAACCATAAGCGTCGTAGAGGTTACCAGTCTTCTTTTTCAGATCCTGGTACTCGTCGTCGCGCTGCTTGTAATTCTTCTCCGCCTCGCCGAGCTTCTTGTTACTGTCAGTCAACTGTGCATTGACCAGCTTGTAGTTCTTGAAGTCCATGTAGACGACGGTCCCCAGGACGACGATCAACAACGACAGCACAATGACGGCGACTTGGTAACCAACGGGTTTGTTCGCAGGAGCGGCCATAATTCACCTCGAAGATGGGAAAAAGAGGTTTCAGGGGTATCGGACTGGCCTGCAGGAAGACTTACGCCGGAACTCTACTCGGCCCTTGAGCCGGGTCAAGACGCGGCTTGAAAGACGGTCGTAGCAGTCGATTCGACCGGTCGGCACGCCAAATAATCCGACCGTCGCGATTATGCGGAGCGGGAGCGTCGGTCTTGGGGTATCAGTCGTTGGTCATCGGTCGTTTGGAACGGGGATGGTGGCCGAATTGGAGGCAAGAGGCTCCAGGCGATGACGACCGCAACTGCCCTGCGTTCTTTGGCTCGATGCAATCTGCGTAAAGGAATCGAACGTTTCCCGCAGAGGCGCAGAGTTCGCAGAGAAGGCTTTCTCCTGTCTCTATCGCACCCCTGCGACCTCTGCGCCTCTGCGGGAAACCTCGAATTCCGGGCGACTCCCGATATCGCTAACTCAAGGCCAATACCTTTTTCATCCGTGCCGTGATGTCTGCCAACTCTTTCTCTCCGCCGCCGCCAACTTCGCTGGTGGCCCAGCCGTCGTAGCCGATTTCGCCGAGGGCTTTCAGAACCTCCGGCCAGTCTTCGTCACCCTCGCCGATTTTGCACCAACTGTTTTTATGGCTGTAGCCTTTGAAGTCGAACTTCACCAGACGCTTGCCGAGCTTCCGAATCCAGTCGGCGGACGACACGCCGTACTTGAGCATGTTGCTGCAATCGAAGTACGCACCGACCCACGGACTCTTCAGATCGTCCACGAACGAGATCAGGTGCTCTGGCTTGGTGATGAAATTGTTCCAGACGGTCTCGATGCAGATTTTGACTTTGTGTTTCTCGGCCAGCGGCAACGCCTTTTTGATTTCGGCTTGCGAGCGTTCGTAACATTGCTCGAAGGTG
>CAIJTL010001163.1 GCA_903823545.1 uncultured Planctomycetaceae bacterium | reverse complement strand
GGTCGAGTTGCTCCGCAACTCGACGCCGAGTCGCGGAGCGACTCGGCCACATCGCGGCTCGACCGCGCTATCAATTAAGTCCACAAACCACGTCGTGCGCCCACTCTGTCTGTTTTGCCGAAACGGTCTTTTGCTGTTTGGGGTCTTCCGGTACATTCCGCCGCTCTCAGGGAAGTGAATCGGCAGAAAAGGCCGTTTCGAGAGGGGGCGGACGCTGCGATGGCGTCCTTCAAATTGCGGATTTTTAGGCGGAAAGGAGTCTGCCATGCCGTATGAGACCTTGCGGTTTCTGCACGCGGCGCGGGCGTTGGTCGATCACCCGTTGCATGAAACTGGACCCGTTGGCACAGATTTGCGCGGGCTTGTGCGTGGAGCAACGACAAATGCTTTCCGCAAAGTCGTCGGCGAGTGCATCGAACATGATGTCGACTTCCTCTTGCTCACCGGCGACGCACTCGATGAGTCCGACTTCAGTGTCAAAGCACGCGTCGAATTGCGAGACGGCTTTGAGCGGCTCGACGATTCTGGCATTCAGGTTTTCGTGGTTCCAGGGCCGCGCGATCCGGTTGCGATTTGGGACGACTTCCCAGATATGCCCAGCAATGTCACGGTTTTCCGACCTGAGGCTGATGATCCTGTTGCGGTGCTGCGTGACGGAGCAGTGATTGCTTCGATCCGCGGATTGGCCTGGCGAAATTCTTGGTTCGGTGGCGATGACGGTTTGTCGTCGAATTCGCCCCAGACATTCCGGTCAAATCGCGCGGCAAGAAGTCACGATGACGAATTGCCGTATGCTGACTTGTCACAACGACGGGCTAAAGAAGCAGACGAAGTGGAAACGTGGGACGACGGTGTCGACGCACACTTTGAATCACTCGTTGACGAGGTTGATGATCCAGAACTCGAAGAGAGTTCGCACGCCAGCGATTCGCACCTTGATGCTGTCGCCTCTGAGAAACACGAAACGCATCGCGAGATTCGACGAGTGCAATCGGCCGCCGATTTGCGACCAAATCACTTCGCGATCGCGATCGTTCGAGACGGAGTCGATCACCCCGGCATCGACCCTCAGGCAGATTATCTCGCCGTCGTTGGTGGCCGTGAGCGAACAACCTCAAAAGGTGCTGATTGGCTGATGCACTTCCCTGGGGGAACTCAGGGACTATCGCCAGAAGAAGCTGGTCTACACGGTTGCTCGCTGGTTGATCTCGATAGCGACGGTGTCATTCGTTGCCGATTTCTGCCGACCGCTCCTGTGCGATGGGAAAACTTCCACATCGAAATCGACGCGACTACGACGTTCGATCAACTGGTGCAACAGATGCAGACCGCGTGTCGCAATCTTTGTGGTATTCCGGAATCGCCACCTGATCCGCAAAGTTTGGTTGCCGAATACGGTGACGCCGCCGACGCCGAAGACTCCGCTGATGACTCGGACAATGATCCTGTGAATTCAGCGGTGGTCGAGCAATTGCATGCTCAGGCTTGTTTCATTCGTTGGACGATTCGAGGCGAAGGAACGCTGTTCAATTCGCTCTCATTAGCAGCAACGCAATCTGAACTCGCCGATTGGTTGGATGCCGCCAGTGATTGGCCACTGGAAGTCGCTCGTCTGCATCTTTTCCGGCTGCTTGCCAGCGAACCCGCCGCAGCTCGAACAACGACAAACGACGACGACGATCAATTGGATGTCCCGACCGAATACTTCTGGCGTATCGACCAAGCCGAACCACTTGGTCGATCGGCGTGGAGCGACTTAGGGCAGGAAGGGGCCGCGCAAAAAGCACACCTGGCTCGGATTAAGGCAGCGGCTCCGCATTGCGATGCCGAGGTTGTCTTCAGTCAAGCCAGACGCCGCGGTTGGAAGTGGTTTAAAGCAGAACAAATGAAGTAACTGACTCTCGAAGTCATACAACTTTGGTTTACGAAACACATAGCGAACTCGCGGATCACGGAGTGATCCGCTTACGACACTGAGGTCACTCGATGAAGCTCACCGGAATCGAGATCGAACATTTCGGCCCGTGGAATCAGCTTTCCTTGCCACTTGCAAGTGACAGCCTGACGGTCATTTCAGGGTCGAACGAATCGGGCAAATCCACTCTGCGGCGATTCATTCGCGGCGTGTTGTTCGGCTTCAAGGCGGATGACAGCGTTGGTTTTGAGCCGTGGAAGAAACGAACTCCGTCAGTCGGCTCTTTGCGACTCCGGCATCGAGGCCGTCTGATTGAAATTCGACGAGCGGCTCACGATGGCGGTAGCGGCTTTGTTTCAACACGATGGCTGAAGCCGACGAATGCACCGGCAAACAGCCATAGCCTCATCGAGCATTGCGACTGGGAAACCGACGACGTCACTGACTCCGAGACATCGCACGAAGTTGAATCAACCACTCTGCCGATCACAGATGCCTTGAACGAAGTCGTTGGCGATTTGCCTGAAAAGCTGTTCGATCAAGTCTTCTCGCTCGGTCTGCGAGAACTTCATGAACTCACCGCGTTGGCCGATGACGATGTCGCCAACGCCGTGCATGGCGAAACGCTCGGGCCTTACGGCCAAACGTTGCTCGGCGCGCGACAAGAACTCGATCACACGACATCACACATTTGGGACAGCACGCGACAAGAAGCGTTGCCGAAATTGCTTGATCGTTACGAACATCTCACCGAGCAAATTGAATCACAAGCGCGGCGAGTCGAGCGGTATTCTGGACTCATCCGCACTCGGCGACATCACGAGCGGCGGTTGGGCGAACTGCAATCTCGGCGCGTCCACCTGCAAGACCAATTGCGCGGCTACAACCACATCGAGCAAGTTTGGACGCCGTGGCAGAGATTGCGGAATCTGCAAGCCGACCTCTTGCGACTCCCGCGAATCGACGACTTCCCGGAAGGTGGCATCACTCGTTTTGATCAAATCGAACAAGAACTGCACACTGCGTTGAAGTGCCGTGAATCGCTCATTGGCGAGGCAAAACAGTTTCATCGTGACGCCAAGAAGATCGTGATCTCGCACGAATTGCGACGTTGCTCAGCATCGATCCGCAGCCTTCTCGATCAGCGAGAGCACACTGCTCGACAAGAAGAACGAGCGAGAGCGGCTCACGTGACGATGAAGCAACAAAAGGAAAAGCTCGACGCGGCGGTGCAAGCGCTCGGAGCCGACTGGTCATTGGCCAAGCTGGAGGCGTTAGACACATCCGTCGCCGCGCACTATCGCTTGGTTGAGAAAGCGCGGCAGTATCGCCGATCAGGTTCGCAAAGAAATAAATGGAAACAGCGGCTCTTGCGTCTGTCGCAACAGTGCCAAGAAGCTCAGACCGAAATTGACCAAGCATTGAAGAAGTTCGGTGGCCTGAGCTTGGAAGAGGCGTTGCGGCGCGAGCGATCACAACGCATGGCATTGCCGATGATGGCTCTCCCGGTTGCTCGAACGAGTAGTTCGTCCGCGAATGTTGATCCGGAAATTGAGCACTTGCAGATGCGGATCATCGAACTCGAACAACGCCGAGTAAGTACTTCTCGACAAATCGAACGACTGGAGCCACGACTCATTCTGCCGACTTGGGTTCTGGGAGTGCTCGGCTTCTTCGCGGTTGGCGGAATTGTGTTGGCGTTGCTCGGAATTGTTTCCGGATTCACGTCGAGCATTCTCGGCGGAGCGGCTTATGCGCTGCTCGGCACCGTCTGTGGCGGACTCGCCTTATCCTTGAAGATGCATTTTGAGCAACAGGTTCGAGACAGCCTTGCGACTTTGCATGAAGAACTCCGTGATAACGAAGCACGCTTGCGAGAAGCACGTGACTCATGGGAACGACTGACCGGCACGGAATCGAATTTCACGACAATCCCGGCACCGCTATCAGATCACACTAGCCCGACGCGCGAGCGAGGGGAAACGCTCACCGCCGCATCGAATGCCGAACGTAACCGAAGTCGTGAGACTTCGGAGAACGAAGCGGACACCGAGCACTCACTGCTCGCCGCACACATCGCGTCAGTTGCCGACACGCTGGCGAGTGCGGAGATCGTTGATTCGATCCCGTCGCTCGAAAGCATCACTCATCATGTTGGTCGCGGCGAGCATTCAATCAACTCAACCGAAACATATTCCGTCGAAGAGCTGGAACATCTGGTTGGACTTCAGCAAAAAGTGACAGCTTGGCAACGCAAGCGGAGCGTCTTGAACGATCGCTTCCGTGCGGCAGCTCGCGAGATGACGGTCACTCGGCAGCAGTGGTGCGACACGCTCAAGCAATTGGGTTTGCCAGAAAGCGTGCGAGTTGTTGAGACCTTCGATCTTTGGCAAAAACTCGCAGCGTGCAACGAACAGCGCAAAGCGTGGCAGACTACGGAGGCTGACTTCAAACGCCATCTGGAAGGACTGCAAAACACTCGTAGTCGCATCGTCGAGATTCTGCAGCGGCTCAACCGTCGCGATCTCGAACAGCGAGCGTCTTCCGAAGTCTTTGTCATTTGGGAACAAGACCTCAACCAGCTCGCAACGACTCTGCAAGAGCGGCTGAAACTTCGACGTGAAGAACGCCGTCGTCGTGCTGAAGCGGGTGAGTACCACGAAAAGATCGAAGACCTGCGTCTGCAACGCTCCGCCTTGCTACGACAAGGTTGTGCGACCGATCGCGACGATTACGAACGTCGAGCCACGATTGTCGCTCGCCACGAATCACTGCAACGACAGATCGCCGCGACGAAGGAAGAACTCGACACAGCCAGCCGAGCGATCCCGGAGTTGGCAATCGTTGAAGATGATCTGCTCCGATTCGATTCGAGTCAGCACTCTGCGTTGCTGACCAAATTCCGTCACGAAGCAAGCGACGTCGACGAAGAGATCGAACGACTGCATGAGGAGCTTGGTCGAGCTCGACACGAGATTGAGCAGCTAGAGGCAGATGAAGAACCGTCCGATTGGCGGCTGGAACGAGAATTCGTCAGGACTCAGATCAAAGCGGCCGCCGAGGAGTGGATCGCTGCGGAATGGACCGCTCAAACGATCGACGGCATCCGCGCTCGTTATGAACGAGTTTGCCAACCCGGTATTCTCGCCGCTGCGTCGCGGTACTTTGGGCGAATGACCGAAGGCCGCTATCGCACGCTTTGGACCCCACTGCATCAACGATCGCTTCGTGTCGACGACGCGACGGGAAGCACGTGGCGCTTAGATCAACTCAGTGGCAGCACCCGCGAGCTGTTATTGCTGGCCATCCGCTTGGCGTTGGTCGATGAGTTCGGCAAACGGGGCTTTGATCTGCCGCTTCTGTTGGACGACGTCCTGCTGACGCTCGATCCGTCTCGAGCCGCTGTTGCCGCTAACGAGTTGGTTGAGTTCGCACGAAAGGGACATCAAGTCCTCTTCTTCACGTGCCACCCACACCTGACGAGCCTCTTCACGTCAGCCGGCTGCACGAACATCCGCTTGAGCCAATACGCGTCAAACGCCGAACGGCTGGCTGGATAAGCATGCCTCCAAGACTACGTAGCCGTCACATACCGCGTGACGAGCGGATTGCTCACCAACGCCCTGTTAACCAGTCGCTAGATTCAGACGGCGGATGCGATCCAGCGACGTAGATGACCGGTTTGTCCGCTGCGGATCAAGTCATTTGTACTACTATCTGTCAGATTGTTGTTTTCCTGCGCGCATTTTATGCCGCCAGAATGTTGAGTTCGGTAGTCGAGGCGTTGGCGGCGGCCAGGAGTGTGGTCAGGGATTGGTGGCCTTGGGGAGTGACTCGACAGTGGTGG
>CAIJTL010001162.1 GCA_903823545.1 uncultured Planctomycetaceae bacterium | reverse complement strand
GTACAACGGCAACAGTTCAATATCCTTCGTCCAACCTCGACGAGCCATGTGGCCGCGAATCAGTTTTGCTGTTTCGTGAATGTCCCATTCTGTCGGTTGAAAGATGAGGATGTCCCACAGGTCTTCGGCAGCGAGTTCGTCCAACGCATCTAGGATTGCTCGCTGTGGGTCGGCTTCGTCTCCGACATCTTCTTGGGATGGCTTACCAAAACGCCGATTTGAGTTCTCCTCATTTCCTCGGTTTGTTTGCTCGTCTCCGTCGAGGATTCCCGCATTCGTCAGCGGTCGCCAGCGCACTTCAACCGGATACATTCGGCAGTGTTGCTGTCACTGATGGTTCTTTCCCGCCGCTTGCTTTTCATGAGGAGCACTCCATGTCGGTCACTCGTTCTTCGCGTCGTGATTTTTTGAAGCAGAGTTTGATTGCCGGGTCGGCTGTTGCCATGACGGCGGCGAGTTGGAATCGGGTGTTGGGGGCGAATGAGAAGCTCAACATCGCTTCGGTCGGGACGGGTGGCAAAGGTTGGTCGGACTTGTTGGGTGTGGCGGCAAGTCCGCACGTTAACGTTGTGGCTCTCTGCGATATCGATGAATCGAAGCCGCATCTCGGACAAGCGGCGGAAAAATTCCCCGCTGCGAAGCGGTTCTTCGATTACCGCAAATTGCTCGACGATGCGAACTCGAAGGCGTTTGACGGAATCCTGGTTTCGACGCCGGATCACATGCACGCACCGATTGCGTTGCCAGCAATGCAACTTGGCAAGCATGTCTTTTGTCAGAAGCCGCTGACGCACACAGTGCATGAGGCTCGGCAGATGCAGACGGCGGCCAGGAAGTACAAGCTCGTCACGCAAATGTGCAATCAGATTCAGTCGCACGAGTTCTATCGGACGGCGGTGAAGCTGGTTCACGACGGAGTGATTGGCAAAGTCAAAGAAGTCCATTCGTGGCAAGCGGGCCGCATGGGTTGGATTTTGGCCGACGATCGTCCGGCAGGAATGGAAGCAGTCCCGGAGACGGTGCATTGGAATGAATGGCTCGGCGTCGCTGCGGAGCGACCTTATCTACCGAAAATTTACCACTCATTCAATTGGCGCGCGTGGCAAGATTTCTCGAACGGTCAGTTGGGCGACTTCGGTTGCCACATTCTTGATCCGGTCTTCTCGGCGTTGAAGTTGACTGCGCCGAACAGTCTGTGGGCTGATGCTCCGCCGATCAACAAAGAAGTTTGGACGAAATGGTCCACGGTGCATTACGAGTTTCCCAGCACCGAATACACGGCGGGTAAGACGATCAACGTGACTTGGTACGACGGCGAAGGACACGTGCCGGCAAACGACCTGATGGGCTTGCCTCCAGGTTTCGCGTTGCCGGGTTCAGGCTCAGTGCTCGTCGGCGAGAAGGGATCGTTGCTGGTTCCGCACGTTGCGATGCCGAAGCTCTTCCCGGAAGACAAATACGCGAGTACGAAGATCGAAATGGTTGCAGCTCGCGATCATTACGTCAGTTGGGCAGATGCGTGTCGAGGAGTCGATAAGACGACCTCGCACTTCGATTACG
Source organism: uncultured Planctomycetaceae bacterium (assembly GCA_903823545.1). Lineage (GTDB taxonomy): Bacteria > Planctomycetota > Planctomycetia > Planctomycetales > Planctomycetaceae > SXKJ01. Next base: position 6,529 of record CAIJTL010001162.1, on the reverse strand, counting down.
CCTGCCCGCTGACCGAGACAGTGTTGCTCGGCACGATCGCGATTCGGATGCCAAGCCAAACTCTGAAGTGGAACTCGGCAGAGCTGAAGATCACGAATAACGACAAGGCCAACGGACTACTGACGAAGCCGTATCGCAAAGGGTTTGAACCCGCGTGGGTCTCGTAGAGCTTGTGAAAATGGGGTGGGGCACGTTTTCAACGTGCCCTTTCCGCTCTTCTCGAGCACGTTCAAAACGTGCTCCACGAGATTCTGACAGGCTCGTAGCGACTAGCCGCCAGCTTGTGGCCACAGCTACTGGTACGCGACGTTCGTGGATGCCGGGCTCAATTCATAGGCGTGCGAGAACCAGTCGAAGCCGAGCGGGCGGGTGTTGGACGAGTGCATGGCGTCGATGATGTTGTACGCTCGATTGCGGAAGACGCCGGAGACGGACAACTGCTCGTTGCAGTACAGTTCGGTGTGAATCGCCGGATGGAAATAGCGGCGGAGATTGAATCCGTTCTCGTGAGCCGAATTGCTGATCGCGGGAGTGATAATGATCTCCATGCGATGCGGGTGTTCGAAGATAATGATGTTGGGGAAACTCATCAGCCAGTTGCCACCCGAGTCGGCGACGACGAGGCGTTCTCCCATCATGTGACCTTGAGCGTCGTAGATGCGACCGACGAGCGTGGTGCCCGGTTCGGTCAGGCCGCTGAAGATTGGATCGACGGGGAGCGGCGACAGCGGGCGTCCGACGGTTACGGAGATTGGCAACGGTGCAGCGAATTGTTGATTCAACCAATCGTGGAAGCTGTCGTAAGAATAAATCAGCAGCTTATCAGTATCGGCCCCGAAGTTGTTGAGCGGTGTCGGATCGGAGCCGTTCGTGAGGTCGTCGGTCACGCTCGTTGAGTGCGTGAATTCAGTGGCGTTGGTGTCGATAATTGATCGGACTTTGGCGGTCACGGTCAATGCGATCGAGCCATTAACTGGGAGGTTTCCGATCGTCCACGTAATCGTTCCGGCGTTCTGATCGACCACTCCGCCATTTGAGGCGACCACATCTTGCAAGATCGCTGGCGGGAAGTGATCGGTAACAATGACGCCCGTGCCATCCTGGTTGCCTTGGTTCGTCACATTGAGTTGATATGTCAGCAAATCGCCGGGACGGACCTCAGTTTGTCCGTCGTCGATTGTGATGAGATAGTCGGGAGCCGCATCGAGCGGATCGGAGTCTGTGGCGGAATTGTTCGATGGAGTCGGGTCATCACCGTTGGAATGATCGTCGTCGATCGTGGCTTGAAGTGTGATGTCGTTGATGCTGCTGGTGAAATTGCTCTTCACGTCGGCAAAGAGATGGAATGTTCCCGACGAGCCAACGGAGAGACTGCCAATGTTCCACGTGACAGTTCCCGCCAGCAGGTCGATCAACCCTCCGTCACTTGCCGTGATGTTTTGCAACACGTTCGACGGAATGGTGACGCTCATAACAACTCCGGTTCCATTCTGCGTGCCGTTGTTTTGAAACGTGATTGAGTAATCGAGCGTTTGGCCGGGCGTTGCTTGCGCGACACCGTTGCTAATCGTCACGGAGTAATCAGGAACAGCGACGATCGAATCCGTATCGGTCGAGCTATTGTCGCCGGGGTTCGGATCGGTGCCGTTGTGGGTGTCATCAATGATGTAAGCGGTGTTGATGACTTCCGTCTGTCCTGCGACCACGGGGTTGTTGACCGTCACCGCAAAGTAAACGCTTCCCGAAGCGCCCGCCGCGAGGCTGCCGATCGTGATGCGATAGGTCGAGCCACCGGCCAGTGTCCAGCCAGCCGTTGAGTTGGCCGAATCAAACGTTGTCCCAGCGGGGAGCTCTTCGATGAGTTCAATCCCCGTCGAGTCCTGTGAGCCGACGTTGCTGTAAGACATGGTGTAGATCAAGGAGGCTCCGGCGGTCGTGGTCGTCAAGCCATCGGATTTGACGAACTGCAAGTCGGGAGCCGCGTCAAGGATGTCAGTGTCGAAGCTGATGTTGTTCGAGTAGTCGGGATCAGCGCCATTGTTGTGATCGTCGTCGATCGACGTGCTATGCACGAACGAGTTAATTCCGGCGGCAAGCGTGGCGCGAACTTGTGCCGTCACAGTAAAGGTGCGCGAATCGCCGACAGCGAGGTTGCCGACGTTCCAAGTGATCGTTCCGTTGAGCGTATCGACCACTCCGCCGTCAGAGGCGATCACGTTTTCCAAGACCGCGATTGGGTATGAGTCGGTGACGATAATTCCGGTTCCGTCCTGTGAGCCCGTGTTCGTGAACTGGACCGAGTACGTCAGCGACTGCCCCGGGACAACGTTCGCCTGACCGTCGTCGATCGTGATTTGATATGCGGGACTCGCCACGATCGCATCGGTGTCGTTTGCGCTGTTATTGGCGGGCGTGGGATCAGAGCCATTGCTGAGATCATCAGTGATCTGCGTGTTGTGAGCGAACTCGGTGACGCTCGCCGGGATCACGTTGCGAACATCGGCGGTGACGGTGAATGATCGCGAATCACCAACATTCAAGTTGCCGACGTTCCAAGTGATCGTGCCGTTGAGTGAATCAACAACTCCGCCGTCGGAGGCGACCACGTTTTCGAGAATCGAAATCGGGAACGCGTTCGTCACGACGACGCCGGTGCCGTGTTGATCACCGGCGTTCGTGAAATTGATCGTGTAGCTCAACGATTGCCCCGGCGTGACGCTGACTTCGCCGTCGTCGATGGTGACTTGGTAATCGGGAGCCGCATCCAGTGTGTCGGTGTCAGTCGTCGTGTTGTCGGACGGAGTCGGGTCGGAACCGTTCGTGCCGTCGTCTACGAAGGTGGCCGTGTTGACGATGTTTGCGAGTCCTGCGATCGCTGGGTTATCGACCAACACGCTGAAGAGAAATCTGCCGTAGAAGCCAGCGGGGATCGACGCTTCGGTGATTTGATAGGTCGTCGGCCCCGTCTGTACCCAGAGCGGGTCGCTCTGCGCGGCGAAGAACGTGGTCCCGACTGGTACGGTTTCGGTGATGATCACGTTGGTCGCGTCTTGATTGCCGACGTTCTGCTTCGTCAGGACATAGACCGCGACCTGTCCCGGCGCGATGACCGTGTTTGAGTCGTCCTTTGTCAGTAGCAGATCGGGAGCCGCGTCGAGGATGTCGGTGTCAGACGCCGTGTTGTTGGCCGGAGTCGCGTCTGCTCCGTTCGACAAGTCGTCGGTCGCGGTTGTGGAGTGCTCGAACGTGTCCCAGCCCGCCGGGATCGTCAGCCTAACATCGGCGGTGATTGTGAATGATCGGCTTTCGCCAACCGCGAGATCGCCGATGTTCCAGTCAATAGTTCCGCCGGTTTCATCAACGGTGCCTCCGCCGGTGACGAGGACGTTGTGCAGGATTTGTTTCGGGTACAAGTTAGACAACACAACGCCGGTGCCGTCTTGATTGCCGACGTTCGTCAGCGTCACTTGGTAGGTCACCGATTGACCGGGGGTGACAGTAGTCTGGCCGTCGTCGATTGTGACCTGATAATCGGGAGCCGCATTGAGCGTGTCGGTGTCAGACGCCGAATTGTCGCCGGGGATCGGATCGGAGCCGTTCGTGCCGTCATCGGCGATCGATGCGTTGTTGACGATGTCGTCATGCCCTGCCGCTGCCGGAGCTGTCACAGTGACTGCGAACAAAACGGGAGTCGATGTGCCGGCCGATAAGTTGCCAATAATGAATTCAAACTGCTCGCCGCCGATGTCGTACCAGCCGACCGAACTGTTGGCCGAATCAAACGTCGTTCCGTCGGGAAGTGTTTCCGTGAGGACAACTCCGGTCGCGTCTTGCGTCCCGTTATTCGCGGCGGTCAGCGTGTAAACGATCGACGCGCCGGGAGTTGTTGAACTGCTGCTGTCTGTTTTAGTCACCGACAAATCGGGAGCCGCAATGAGCGGTGTGACGTCGCTATCTGAGTTGTCGGCTGGGGTCGGGTCGGTGCCATTTGTGCCGTCGTCATTGATCGACGCAGTGTTGTTGAGCTGCTCTTGTCCGGCGGGCAACGTGCTGTCCACTTTCACGGCGAAGAGAATCGAACCGCTCGCCCCGGCTGCGAGATCGCCAATGTCGAAGCGATAGTCGTTGCCGCCGATATTCGTCCAACCAGGCATGCTGTTTGCGGAATCAAACGTCGAACCAGCCGGGACTGTCTCGATCACATATGCGCCGGTGGCGTCTTGATTGCCGTGATTTTGATACGTGACCGTGTAAACCACCGTGTCACCAGCGGTCGCCGTCACTCCGCCGTCATCAGTCGTCACTCTCAGATCAGGCAATGCGTCGACCGTGTCAGTATCGGAACTCGAGTTATCAACGGGAGTCAGATCGGGCTCCGAAGACGAGACTGCCGCTGTGACGACGATCGCAGTCACACCTGCGGGAATCGGATTACGAACCTGAGTGTTGACCAACAGAACCAACTGGCCGTTGGGGGCCAAGCTGGTAATGGCCGGAGTCCATGTCAGCTCGCCGGTGAGTGAGTCGAAGTTGATGTTCGTGTCATCGTCGGTCGTCAGAAAAATCAGGCCTTCGGTCGGCAAATGAACGGTGAGGACTACGCCCGTCGCATCGCTCAGGCCATTGTTTCGCAAACGCACTGCGTAAGTGTTGAACTGACCGGGGCGCAACGCGGTCGCGAAATCGTCAACGGTGACGGCCAGATCGGGTGACACAACGTTGATTGTGACCGTGGCAGTGCCGCTGTAGGTCGTGCCGTCGCTCACTTGGAAGTCGAACGTCGTGAACGGCGCACCGCTCGCCGAAATCGGTGCTGTGTAAGTGAGTTTGTAGAGTTCGCCGACAGGTATGTCCTGATCTGCCAAAACAGGGACACCATCAAGCGCCAGCGTGCCGCTCGCAGGCAAGGTCGTGATCTTTACTGATTGCAACGAGTCGCCGACATCAATGTCGCTGAATGAAAAGTAGCTGGAATCGATTGGGAATGAGACATTGGGCATGACCGTGATCGACGTGTCAGAGGTCGTTGGCGGATCATTGTCTGGTGTGACATTGACCGTCATCACGTTGGAGGAACTGGCAAAGTCCAAACCATCACCGACGCTGAAACCAAACGTCGTGTAAGGCGTGCCGTTCTCATTCGGAATCGGGCGGAAAACGAGGAGTCCACCAACGATGTCAGAAACGGAGATCACATCGTTGACGCTGATGGGCGAACCGTCAAAGAGCAACGTACCATCTGCGGGCAAAGAGTCGATGCGAACTTCTGCCAAGGTATCGCCGTCGACATCGCTGAAAAGGAAGTCAGTCGCATTGAAGACAAAGTCCGTGTCTTCGGGCGTTGTTACTGACGAGTCGCTGCCGACAGGTGCGTCGTTAATTCCGGTAACGGTGACTGCGACCGTGGCGACGTCGGTTCCACCATTCCCGTCGCTCAATGTGTAGGTCACGGTCGTGCTACGAGTCTGGCCAATAGCCAGGTCCGCGAACGCGGTTCCTGGATCGAAGGAGTAACTGCCATTTGAGTTGATTATGAAGGCCCCGCCGTTTGAGCCTGTTACGGTCGCTCCGACATTGGCCAGAACGCCGTTGACTTCAATGACCGACAGCACGTCTCCATCGGGATCGCTATCGACACCAGCGACCGCATCATTGTCGGTCAACACGTTTCCAGACGTTGAAGTCCCCACGATTGTGGCGTAAGCGTTGTCCCTTGCGTCAGGCGACGGATTCGTGACAGTCCAGGCGAATGTCTGGCTCGTCGTTACGCCCAGCACATCAGTCGCGGTGATCTCTACTGAATAGACACCGTCGTTGCTCGGACCACCCTGCGATGCGGACGGATCGATCGTGCCGCTGATCAGTCCGGTAAGCGGATTGATCGACAAGCCGGTCGGTAGTCCGGTCGCCATAAACGTTAAAATGTCGCCGATGTCGTTGTCTGCAAATGAACCAGCAACTGTGAGGGCAATGACATCAGCGTCGTCATTCGACTGGGCTGGAATTGGTGTGGATACGGGAGCATCGTTGAGTCCCGTGATCGTGATGGTCACCGTCGCCGTGGCAAAACCACCGTTGCTGTCAGAGGCAGTGTAGTTGAACGAGTCGGTCGCGGTTTGCCCGTCGGCTAGGTATCCGTAGACCCCGTTAGGGCTGTAGCTGTAACTGCCGTCTGAGTTGAGCGTCAGCAACGCACCGGACGGCAATGTGATGGGAACTCAGATGTCGATTGCCGAGCCGTTAAGTGCCACGACAGTGAGCGATTGACCGACATCAGGATCGCTGTCGTTGCTCATCACGCCGCTTGCGATGACGTTCAGAACGGTATCTTGATCGGTCGAGCCAGAATCATCGACCGCTGTCGGAGTCGTGTTAGGAGGAAGAGGAACGCTCGCAACCATCGCCGTGTCGCTGCTCTGATCGGTCGAGTCATCCGGGTCGGTGTAGTTCACAAACAGCGTGGCACCATCGGGCGCATACAGCGAACCATCATTCGCGGTTGCTGGACCAGTCGAGGTGATTGGCAACG
>CAIJTL010001161.1 GCA_903823545.1 uncultured Planctomycetaceae bacterium | reverse complement strand
CGGGAACAAGCCCACCCTCTTGGACAGCTCCGCCAATTCGACCCCGGCGACGTACTCCATGACGAGGTAATGCGTGCCGTTCTCCTCGCCCGCGTCGAGCGCCTCGATAATGTGAAGATGCTTCAATGCCCCGACCGCTTCCATCTCTCGATGAAATCTCGCAACGGCGGCAGCATCCGAAGTCTTCTCATGTGGCAATAGCTTGAGCGCGACCAACTTCTTGAGACGCGTGTGCCGCGCCTTCCAAACCGACCCCATGCCTCCCTGGCCAAGCAGCTCCAACAATTCGTAATCGCGAATGCGGTGTCCCGAATGTACGAGCAGAGTCGTAGAAGCTCGATACAACGAGTTCGAAGAGCGGGAGTCCGGCAGCACCACCGCCACATTGCTGCTCACCGTGGCTGGCTGCGAACCAATATCTTACGGCAATTTGTCCAAGTCGGACTGCGGTTCTTGAGTAGGCGAGGCCATGACTGACCTCAAGTAGACTGTTGCTAGCGGGCAGCGGCCTATTGAGAAATCGCCGTTCAACCAGCCAGCTATAAATTGCTGTGCGATGCGCACTACTCGTTGAAACGTCGTACTTAAGTCATCGAAAAGCTACTGCCAGCGCGGAAACTACACGCCCTCTTCCGACACGACGACCGCTCGCAGGTATTCGCGGTTGAGGCGGGCGATGTTGGTGACGGAGACTTCAGCAGGGCACGCGGCTTCGCATTCGTAGGTGTTGGTGCAGCCGCCGAATCCCTCTTTGTCCATTTGAGCCACCATGCGAGTGACTCGGCGGGCGCGTTCTGGTTCACCTTGTGGGAGCAGTGCGAGTTGTGAGACCTTCGCACTGACGAACAACATGGCGCTCGCGTTCTTGCAGGCGGCGACACACGCTCCGCAGCCGATGCAGGCGGCGGCAGCCATGCTCTTTTCCTGCTTGTCGCGAGCGATCGGCAGGCAGTTCGCGTCTTGCGCGTTTCCCGTGTTGATACTGACATAGCCGCCCGCCGTGATGATGCGGTCGAAGGCAGCTCGATCAACGGCAAGATCGCGGAGAACAGGAAAGGCTTTCGCTCGCCAAGGCTCAATCACGATGGTGTCGCCGTCGTTGAAGCGACGCATGTGGAGCTGGCAGGTTGTCGTGCCACGATCTGGGCCGTGAGCTTGGCCATTGATCATCAGGCTGCACATGCCGCAAATTCCTTCGCGGCAGTCGTGATCGAACACGACCGGATCATCGTTCTGCTGAATGAGTTGCTCATTGAGCACGTCGAGCATTTCCAGGAACGACATATCCGGCGAGATGTTTTTCATCTCGTAGGTTCGGAACTCGCCGCGAGCGTTCGGGCCGGGTTGCCGCCAGATTTTCAAAGTCAGGTTGAGACCGCGGCTGCTGCTCATTACTTGGTCGCTCCGTGGCAGTTTGTCGTAGCGTTGTTGAAGTCTGATAGGGGGCGAAAGGGACTGGTCGGTCGAATGACTCCAATCAGTCATCTTCTGCTTTAGATTTATTCTCGATAGCTGCGTTGCGTCAGATGCACGTTGTCGAATGACAGCGGCTCTTTGTGCAACGTTTGCGTTTGGTTGTCGGCAACGTGTTCCCACGCGGCAGCGTAGCAGAACTTTTCGTCGTTTCGCTTGGCTTCGTTGTCTTCTGTTTGATGCTCTTCGCGGAAGTGACCACCGCAAGATTCTTCTCGAGACAACGCGTCGTGGGCGAGCAATTCACCAAATTCAAGGAAGTCGGCAACGCGTCCTGCATGTTCGAGGTTTTGGTTGAACGATTCGCCG
>CAIJTL010001160.1 GCA_903823545.1 uncultured Planctomycetaceae bacterium | reverse complement strand
TGCGGCGGGTTTGTTTTGATTTGTTGGGGTTGCCGCCGAGTTTGGAGATGCAGGATGAAGTCGCGGCGGACGAGTCGCCGGATTGGTATGAGCGGTTGGTCGATCGGTTGCTGGCGTCGCCGAGTTATGGGGAGCGGTGGGCTCAGCATTGGTTGGATGTGGCTCGCTTCGCGGAGACGGACGGGTATGAACACGATCACGTCCGGCCGAATGCGTGGCGGTTTCGGGATTGGGTGATTGAGGCTCATAACCGAGACTTGGCGCTCAACGAATTCATCGGGCAGCAGATTGCGGGTGATGAATTGCGACCCGGTGATGAGTCGGCGTTGATTGCCACCGGCTTCCTCTTTTGTGGACCGGACATGCCGGACATCAATCTGCAAGAAGAACGGCGGCATACGTTCTTGAACGACATGACTGCGACCGTCGGCTCGGTGTTTCTCGGTTTGCAAATGGGTTGTGCCGCTTGCCACGACCATAAGTATGACCCAATCAGCCAAGCAGACTTCTACCGCTTGCGAGCGTGCCTTGATGTCGAACCGCTCTTTGACACGCATCCGCAACTCGGCCAAGTGATGCGTGAGAGGTCTCCGAAAGCGCCCGTCAGTCGGCTATCAATTCGAGGCGACTTTCGTCGTCCCGGGGCGATTGTCGAAGCCGCTTTTCCTCGCATCGCGAATTTTTCCAACGACAACATCGTGCCACCGTCGAACGACGCAAAAACGACTGGTCGCCGAACGGCACTCGCGAATTGGTTAACTCGTTCGGACAACCCACTCGCTACAAGAGTGCTCGTGAATCGGATTTGGCAAGGACACTTTGGACAAGGGCTAGTGGGTACGCCGAGCGACTTCGGCGTGATGGGGAACTCACCCACACATCCGGAATTGCTCGACTGGTTGGCGACTGAGTTGCCGCGACTTGGTTGGAGCCGCAAGCGATTGCATCGGCTGATCGTGACGAGTGCGACTTATCGGCAGGCGTCACAAGTTGAGGTTTCGAAAACGAGCGGCACAAAATCAACGATCGATATTGGCAATCGGTTACTCGCTCATTTCCCTCGACGTCGACTTGATGGCGAAACGATTCGTGACACGCTGCTCACAGCCAGTGGCCAACTCAATCGACAAGCCGGTGGGCCAGGCTTTCGACCGCCGCTGCCAAATGAAATCGTGCGCACGCTGTTGAAAGATCAATGGCCAGTGACCGCGAACACTGCTGAGCATCGGAGACGTAGCGTGTACTTGTTCGCTCGACGAAATCTGCGGTATCCGTTGTTTGAAGCATTCGACAAACCAGATGCGAATGCGAGCTGCCCACGCCGCAACGTTTCGACGATCGCGCCGCAATCGCTGCTGTTGCTCAACGGAGACGATTCGCTCGCCGCAGCGACACACCTCGCGATATTGATCGAATCGCAAGCGGGTGCTGATCACGATGCCGCGATCAAGTTGGCATACCGACGAATCTTGAACCGCCCGCCAACTCGCGACGAACAACGTGCCGCGTCTGAGTTCTTGCACGAATCGGATTCAACTCTTGCCGACTTATGCCTCGCGCTGTTCAACGTCAATGAGTTTGTTTACGTCGATTAACGAGATCGTAAAAGTTGACGACGAACAGTTGAGAAGGGCGGAAATCCACCATGTGTTAGAGGTCGAACATTTCCCGCAGAGGCGCGGAGTTCGCGGAGGAGACATCAGTCCCGACTTTCCTAACTCTGCGGCCCCTGCGGCTCTGCGGGAGACTTCTTCGCAAACAACCTGTTTCAACACGAATGACGAAGTGTTCCAAAACGCTTCTAGGCACATTCAGCACCCAGTGATAACCTCTCTGTGAGTTACAAAAAGTACTGGTCACCACGGTTCGATTCCGTGTGGAAGGAGTCCAACATGTCGACACCAATCAACGATCCTGAAAAAGCCACGTTTGTCGAAACCGCCCTGAAACTCGGTGGAAAGAGCGACGAAGAGGCCAAGAAGACGGGAGCACTCGACCGTGCTGATGAGCAGGTCGAATCGCTCTTCGCGAAGAAGTATCAAACTGGTGGCAGCCCCATTCATCGGGCTGTATGGGACGACAAATTTCCCATCGAGTTGTTTCTGTCGCCGGAGCCGACTGTTCCGCCGGAATGTGACAAGGTCATGAAGGGGTCACTCGATGTCGTTCGTCGACATGTTCGTGCGAAGACGTTGCTCGACGACAAGCGAAAGATCACCGACCAAGTGCTGGGTGAACTTGGTGATGCTGGTTATTGGGGCTTGCTTGTCGACAAGGAATTCGGCGGCAGCAATGCGCCGTTCGTTTCGTTCGCACGCTTTCTGCGACAGATGGCGACGGTCGATCCGACAGTCGCTGGGCTGGCGTCAGTGCATGGCTGCATCGGGGCTGTTGACCCGATTCGGACGTTTGGGTCCGCGAGCCAAAAGGCGAAATACCTGCCGATGTTGGCGAGCGGAAATCGTCTGTCGGCGTTCGCTCTCACCGAGCCTGGTGCTGGCTCCGATCTGACGGCGTTGAAGACCGAAGCGAAACTCGAAGGTGACTATTACGTCCTCAACGGCGAGAAGTTGTTCATCACAAATGCAATCGCCGGGCGAACAATCGGGCTAGTGTGCCTGATTGATAAGAAACCAGCCGTGCTCATTGCCGACCTTCCCGATCAAGAGAACGACGAGTTCCAAACCAAGCGATATGGTCTGTACGCGCTCAAGCATTCGTACAACAACGGGCTGATCTTTAAGAACTTCAAAGTTCCGAAAGAGAACTTACTCGACGCCGGTCGCGGTGACGGTTTGACGATCGCCTATCACGGATTGAATCGCGGTCGAGTGGCTCTGTGCGCGAACGCTGCGGGAACCATGCGAGCGATGTTGGCGAACATTCTTCCGTGGGCACGCTTCCGCAAAACCTATGGTGCCACGATCGAAACACGCGAACTGGTTCGTCGGCGTTGCGGTCGCATGGCTGCGATGATCGTGGCTTGCGATGCGTTGGTGGATTGGTGCAGTTGGCAATTGGACGAAGGATTTCGCGGCGAGATGGAGTGCATCATCGCAAAGATTTTCGGCAGCGAATCGCAAAAGGAAGCGGCGATCGAGTTGTTTATGAAGACTCACGGCGGCCGCGCGTTCTTGCATGGTCATCTCTTCGGCGACAACGTTCATGAGTTTCTGGCTCCGTGCATCTACGAAGGTGAAGGAGAAATGCTTGGAATGGCGTTTCTGAAATCGCTGATCAAGGAGCACGGGACAAAGTATTACGAACCGATTGGCAAAGCTCTTGCGGCGGCTGGAGTGAAGAACCCGAACGCCGTCACGCCCGGAACGTTGTGGGCCATTCGAGGTGCGTTGATGCCGTATGCCAAGTGGCGAGTTGGCCAAATCGTTGGCGGTGCGAGTCGCGCGGCAATTCCGTCGTCCGGCCCGACGAAGCTGCGAGAGCACGCACAATGGGCGGCGAGTGAACTGCAACGATCGCGGATGCACGTCGATGGACTCATGCAGAAGTTCAAGCTCTCACTTGCGGATCGCCAATGTGCGATGGCTGAACTCTCGCTACGGATTCAAGACCTCGTCGTGATGTTGGTCACGTCGTTGTGGGCTTCGCGTCGAAGCGATGAGTTGATTCACACGGCTGCCGATGTGATGTGCCAAGACCTCCGCCGTAAATACACTTGCGAACGTCCCTCAAGTGCCTATTTTAAGACGATCACAAAGTTGGGTGAAGCGATCGCTGCGGGGGGCTTCAGCGCGATTGCTGGCATTGATGAGAACGAGATTTTAATGCCCTATTCGTCATGATGACTGCGATCCTTAGGCGTACCAGAATTGTTTTAGACGGAATAAACCGACGCGAAATCGACCGCCAGTCGTGAGCAACGCTAGGTATCGTTGTTGCGTTCGGAAGTTCTCAGGTTATTAGCAATTCCCAGGCTCAGACGTCCGAACAAAGGAGAGGCGCGATTTCATCAGTAAATCGGCCTCTCTGACGTCGCCTCTGGGGAGCGCAACGATGATTGTCCGTTGGACGTGGATGCTGCCTTCAACTCTTCTGCTCACGTTGAGTGTATTCAGCACGACCGTTGCGACCGCACAAGATGCTGTCGCTGACAAGGCGGGGGACGATTCGAATCCAAAGACGATCGCACCGAAACTCGAAGAGAACCCGCTGCTCACAGAACCTCGCGCGGCAGACACGCTGTTTGATGCCGTGGTCCTGATGAGTGATCTCGCGCGGCCAAATCTCGCAAGGATGTATTTCTTGAAGCTGGTCGAATCAAATCCCGATGAAGCGACGTTGCTCAAGCTGCGTGACAAGCACGGGCCGTCGATCTTTTTGAGGCTGGCCAACGATAAAAATTTGCAGCCGGAGTCAGTCACACTGCTTGAACAAGTCAATGCGGCGTTTCGCAAAGGGGCGATGGACCCCGTTCGGATTGATCGACTGATTGCAGACCTTGGTAAGTCTGCAGCCGAACGGGAAGTTGCAATCTTGCAACTGCGAAACGCAGGAAGTTTCGCTGCGGCTCGTGTCCTCTCTGTGTTGAACTCGACACGCAACGACGATCAAAAGAAGTTATTGCTTTACACGCTGACTCGATTGAATCGCGAAGTGATTCCGGTGGTCTTGGGGGCGGTTGAAGCACCGAATCCCGATCTTCGCGCAAGCGCGATCGAGGCTCTTGGCTGGATGGCTGATCGAGAAGTCGCGATTGCGTTGTGGCATCCCGCTTTTGCCGAATCGCAGCCGGCTGCCGTGCAGCTCGCCGCAAAACAATCACTCGCTCGATTGCTCTACGGTTCGGTTAACCGAGTGTCGGACGTCAAATCCATCGGCGCGGCACCGTTGCTCGCAAAATCCGCAAGGCAGCATTTGCGGCAGCAAGTTGAGTTGCCTCGCAACGACGACGGACAAGTCGAACGTTGGAGCTGGGATGAAGAGGCCGCGACGGTCGTGATGACGGCCATCTCAGCCGAAACCGCATCGATTGAGATCGGAACTCGCCAGGCTCGAGAGGCATTTCAGTTGGCGACTCAACGAGCCGATTTGTCGGCGCTGTATTGGACAGCCCTGATGGCGACGGAGTTACATGAGTCGGGACGCGGCGCGGCAGTGCAGACAGGGCCAGACTCAACGTTTCAATTAGGTCTGAAGTTAGGGCCTGAAATCATGCAACTCGCACTGACTGAAGCGATGAGTGCTAATCAACCTGCCGTCGCAACAACAGTGCTGCAGGTATTGGCTCAAACGGGATCGGCTCACATGCTGAAGTATGTTGAGGGTCGACCGGCACCCGTGCTTGCCGCACTCAATCATCCCGATCCGCGAGTTCAATCGGCGGCCGCATCAACGATCTTGATTTGGGATCCGCAGACGTCGTTTCGGGGTTCGTCACGAGTCGTCGAGGTACTCACTCGCAGCTTGCTCGATTCAGGGAAAGCTCGCGGTATCGCCATTGACGCGAATGAGCAGCGTGCGACCTCCATGTCGTCAGCGTTGAAAGACATGGGCTTTGAAGCGGACATGGCTCAAACTGGCCAAGACGGCTTCAAACAAGCGATCGAACGAGGTGACGTCGCGTTGTTCTTGATCGAGGCGAACGTCGCACGATGGGAGTTGTCGCAAACACTCGCCAATCTTCGAGCCGATGCTAGAACGGCTTATATTCCGATTGTGATCTACGGGGACGACCGTCTTCGCACACGTGTTGAACGAGCGGCAGCGTCGTACTCTCGCGTTGAATTCGTGACTCAGGTCAGCTCCGGTGAAGACATGAAGCGGCAAGTCGCTCCGTTCTTGAAACGCTGGCAAGCTGATTCAATGACTCAGCCACAGCGAACGGCCCAAAGAAAGTCAGCTCTCTTCTGGCTGACTCAATTAGCCGACCGTCGCCAAGCGAACCGCTTCGACCTCACGCCTGCCGAGAACGCGTTGTTCAATGCAGTGAATGATGCAGACTTGGCTGAATCAGCAATCTTTTCACTCGGCGCTATCGGGACTCCATCGGCTCAATCGAAGTTGTTTGAGATCGCAATCACAGCCTCGCGACCGATTGCTGTCCGTGAACGAGCACTCGCTCAATTGACGGGGCACATTCAGCATCACGGCGTGCTGCTGACAGAAATTCAGACAGCAGAACTCAACAAAGCCGCTCGACAAGAAGTGGATCCGAAGTTGCAAACCGCTTTCGCGGCGACACTCGGAGCGTTGCATCCCGACCTGCGACAAGCGAATGAGTTACTCAACGCCGTTCCGGCGCGACGAGCAAATTCGCCCAAACAATAAGCGCCTCTCGTGGAAGCCGACAACACCATCATTCAGTCGATCGATTCTTAAGCCAACATCTCAGTGACGACGTGGCTTCCTTCCGGAAGCATCGGCAGCATTCGCCCGGTGCGATCGGGAACTGTCCCGTGAGGATCGATCCCCAGCAGGTGGTACATCGTTGCGAGGATGTCTTTTGGCGAAAGCGGATGATCGGTCACTTCCGCAGCGATTGCGTCTGTGGCTCCGATGACTCGGCCTGTCGAAATGCCACCGCCAGCAAACTGCGCTGAATAGGCTTGCGACCAATGATCACGACCACCGAAGTTCGCCTTATTGATCTTCGGCGTCCGTCCGTGTTCGCTGAGGCAAACGACAAGTGTGTCATCCAGCATTCCGCGGCGTTCGAGATCGAGGATCAAACCGGCATAGGCTTTGTCAAGACCCGGAAGCAGTTGGTCGATCATGCGTGGGAAGTGTTCGTAGTGCGTATCCCAGGCATCGCCGGCCAATCCGTATTCGTCCCAAAACACAGAGACCAATCGCGTTCCCGCTTCGAGCATTCGTCGCGCGGCGAGGCAGGACTGTCCAAAGAGCGTCATGCCGTAAAGGTCACGCGTTTCCGGCGACTCTTTACGAACATCAAGGGCGTCGGCCACTTTAGTAGAACTCACCAGTGAGAACGCCATCTCTTGGAACTTGCTAAGCGAAGTCCCTGCCAACGTTCCTTCGAGGTCTCGGCGTTGATTCTCAAATTGCTGCATCAATGAACGCCGACTGTTGAGTCGATCAACGGTCATATCTTTCGGCGAATCGGTGGCCGCCATGCGGAAGTGCGTGTTTGGCGTGCATCCGAGATACGGCTCCATCCCAGTCCAGGAAAATCCCGGCCGTGCCTTGGTAATGTTCTTTGTCCCTTCGCCAACAAACTCCGTCCAAATTGGGTTATAGGCGGCACCGAGATACGCCGCATATGGGCCTGCTCGAAACGGTTGATCAGAACGCTGGCTGCTGAAAGGGAATGGCAATGCGACGTTTTGAACAAACTCACCCAGTCGTCCATTGCGACGGGCCCGATCGTGATACTCAACCACCGATCCAAAATAGGGATGATGCCGAGGATCGTTCGGTTCGAGTTCCGCCGCAACGTCGATCGCACCAACTCCGGTCATCGCATACGCGACGCCGTGAATCGGATTGGGATGCGACATAGACCGCACGACGGTCGTGCGGTCCATAATCTTGGCCATGTTCGGCAAGTATTCGCAGACATCCAATCCAGGAAGCGACGAAGGAATTGGATTCATGGTCCCGCGAATTTCGACCGGAGCCTGCGGCTTCATGTCGAAAGTCTCAAGCTGGCTGGGTGAGCCATACAGAAACAGCACGATGCATCGTTTGGCTTTGCCGAAGGTCGTCGACAAGGCACCTTGTGGAAGTGCGCCATTCGCCGCATGAGCGGCCTCTTGCGAGAGTAATTGGTCTAGTCCTAGGCCGATTGTTCCCAGGCCGCCGACTTGTAGTAGGTCGCGGCGTGTCATGCCGTTACATAAACGCTGAGAATGACTGAGAACACGCAACATGGCTGGCTCCTGAATGCATCAAAGTGGGGCGATGCTATCGGTAGAAATCGGCATCAGCAAGCGGAAGGTTGCTGGGAGAATCGACATTGTCGAGCGAGTTTTCCACGTCTCGGCGGTACGATCCCACTTCCGCAGTGAATCCTACATCAGAATTGCGGTCATGAACCGGCTCGCCAATTTTGGCGAGAAAATTCAGGGGCGTCGGTAAAAAGGAGCTTTTGTGTCGGAGTTTGCCCAGAAATCAGTCATGCCAGTTTCGGCAGAAGAACTGCTGGCTTGGCACTCGCGCCCCGGAGCTTTCGAGCGACTGCTCCCACCGTGGGAAAACATTGAAATCATCCGACCGGTTGCAGCCTTAACTGGTGGAGCGGAAGCCGAATTGGCGGTTCGAATCGGTCCATTTCGAAAGCAATGGATCGCTCAGCATGACGCGATCAAAGACGGAATTGGCTTTCAAGACGTGCAGGTCAGCGGGCCGTTTGCCAAATGGGAACACACTCACCGGATGACGCCGATTGACGCGGAAACCAGTTCGCTCGAAGACCGCATTCAATACGATATCCCGCTCGGTTGGCTCGGTCGCTTGCTCGCCGGGGCGTCAATCAAGCGTTCGTTGGTCAGTACGTTCGCGTATCGGCATCGTGTGACCCTCGCAGATTTGACCGCTCACCGAGACGCCCGCAAACGACAAACACAAGGAAATGAATCCATGAAAATCTTAGTCACCGGAGCTACCGGTTTAGTTGGCTCTGCCGTTGTCGCGTTTCTCACAACGGGCGGTCATCGAGTGCTGCGGCTGGTTCGTGGTAAGGCACGGAATGAAGACGATGTTGTTTGGGATCCGGCTGCCGAAACGATTGACGCGGCGAAACTCGAAGGACTCGACGCTGTCGTGCATCTGGCGGGAGAGAACATCGCGACCGGTCGCTGGAACGC
>CAIJTL010001159.1 GCA_903823545.1 uncultured Planctomycetaceae bacterium | reverse complement strand
GGCGATCGCCGTGATCTCGTGTCGCCATGGCTTTCATTGCGGTGCTGGAGCGGAAGGTGTCGGTCGCGCATCAACACAATCCTTCGTCCAATCCTTCGTCGCCATTTTGATCTTGGACTTCTTTCTCGGAATGTTTCAGTCGAGCCTCTACTACATCCTTTGGCCGGACCCGGCTTCGTTGTTTTGATGGCTCTCCGCCATCTGTGTTGCTCAAGTCATCCGAGGTGAAATATCCCGCAGAGGCGCGGAGGCCGCAGAGTTAGAAAGGACTTAAGTTTTCTCCGCGACCTCCGCGTCTCTGTGGGACAAATTGTTTTCAACTTGATTGGCGGTGAACCGTTGCGATGGACGCCCCGAGAAAAATAACTATGAATTTCGACGCAATGACCTCTGAGCATTATCACGGCAGCCAAATTGGCGAGCCGGTGATCGAGCTGCGCCATGTAAGCCGTACATTTGGCTCGAACGCGGTGTTGCGTGATTTGTCGCTGACGGTCCATCGCGGTGAGACGTTGGTGCTTATCGGGGAGTCGGGTTGCGGCAAGAGTGTGATGCTCAAGCTGATCATGGGCATGATGGAGCCGTCGAACGGCGGAGTGTCTTGGTTTGGGCGACCGCTGAAATCTCGTAGCGAAGATGAGATTCACAGTGATCGGTTGCGGTTTGGGTATTTGTTTCAAAGCGCCGCATTGTTCGACAGTCTGACGGTTTTTGAGAACATCGCGTTCGGCCTGCGTCAGAACACGCGAATGAGCGAACTTCAAATCACTCAAATTGTTCACGAGCGGTTGCGAGATGTCGGACTTCCAACATCGGCAAGTAGCAAGAAGCCGGCGGAACTTTCCGGCGGAATGAAGAAGCGAGTCGGATTGGCACGCGCGTTAGCACTCAGCCCGGAGATCGTCCTCTACGATGAGCCAACCACCGGACTCGATCCGATCATGACCGACATCATCAACGAACTGATCTTGCGAACTCGCGAACGTCGGCCTGTCACCAGCATTGTTGTCACTCACGAAATGTCGACTGTCCGCAAAGTGGCTGATCGTGTTGTGATGCTGTACCCGCTCTCGCGACTTCACCCGGATGAGCCACAGGTTGTTTTTGAAGGAACTTCCGAAGCGGCGTTTCAATCACCTGACCCACGAGTTTCCCAGTTCGTCCACGGCCAAGCACGAGAACGCCTCCTGGAGCTCGCGGCGGCGTAGCGGAGATTCAATGACCAAAGTCCAACTCCCAATGTCCCATGAATGACGAAATCCCAAGTCTGTTGATACTAAACCTGTAACGGGCAGTTTGTTGTTATTTCGGAATGCTTCTACGTAGCCATCACGCTCCGCGTGATGAGCTGATTGCTCCACAAAACGTTGATCAGAGTTCGGCTCGTCACGCGGAGCGTGACGGCTACGTAGTTGAGGACTCGATGCCTTATCGAACTCCATGTGTGATTCATTCGCCTCGACTGACCACTGACAATCGACCTCTTCCCGCTGACCACCAACCATGACAGACCGCCAACTTCAATTTCGAGTCGGGCTTTTTGTGCTGTTCGCTTTCGGGCTGATCGGTGCGATGGTCTTTCATTTCGGCGAACTGAAATCGCTCTGGCAGAAGCAGTATCAAATTGCGGTCCATTTTGAATCGGCTCCGGGAGTTCATGCCGGATCGCCCGTCCGAATCAATGGCCTCACGATTGGGACAGTTCGTGAGATTGCGTTGGATGACCAACGGGGGGGCGTCGGAGTCATCATCGATATTCAAGAACGATACGCCTTGCGTGCCGATGCGAAGCCGATGCTCTCGACGTCGCTGCTTGGTGATTCGTCGATCGAATTTGCTCCCGGCGTCAGCGACACACGATTGCAAGCGGGAACCCTGCTCGAAGGGGCGATGCCGACCGATCCGTTCTCGATCGTCAATAAGCTTGACGCCAAGTTGACCGCCACTTTGTCTTCGTTCGAGCAGACCAGCGTCGAATGGCGCAAGGTCGGAGCCAACATCAACGGCTTGCTCGATACGAACCAAGGAAACCTCAACGTTGTTGTGGAG
>CAIJTL010001158.1 GCA_903823545.1 uncultured Planctomycetaceae bacterium | reverse complement strand
TACCGATCTGCAACGACGTTGCAAAATTTGCTTTCGACAACCCATACGCTCCGGCCATTCCGGAGCAACCTTTTTCGATCGGCTGTACGACGAGGTTAGGAATTTTGGCGAGCAGCTTGAGTGTGGGAGTGCCTGCTTTTAGTGCCTTCAAATGGCATGGTGTGTGATAAGCCGCAGTCAGTGGCAGCGGGCCGAAGTCAGTCAGAAGCTGATCTTTTGCCAGCAAACCGGCGAGGTAGTCCGTTGCTTCGATCACCTGATTCGCGACGACTTGCACGTCGGGATGATCGAGCAAACGCGGGTATTCGTACTTCAAACAAAGTGCGGCAGCCGGCTCCGTGCAAATGATCGGGACACCTTCGCGAGCAAGTTCCGAAAGTTCGCGCACGTTTTGTTCTGCGATCTTGCGAGCGGCGTCCAAATCCCCTGCGCTGATCATCGCCATGCCGGAAACGGTCTGCTCCGGCGGCACATGCACTTTGATGTTGTTGTGTTCGAGGATCGCCAGGAATGCCTGACCGAGTTCCGGGTCATGGTAGTTCGCGAAGTGATCGACGAAATAAACGACGGGACGCTTCGTCGTAATCTCACTGGGGTACTCCAGCAAATCATCATCCAACAAATTCAACAGCGGCTTGCGAGCGAATTGCGGCAGCTTGCGTAACCGATGAATGCCGACAAATCGTTCCAGCAACCAACGAGTCGCGGGGTTGTTAAGCCCCCAGTTGAAGAGCCAATTGAACGCACAACCGATCGCTCCGAACGAGTGGCCGCGCGACAGAATCCAGTCGGCTCGATCGAGTCCGTGTTCGGCCACGTGAGCCGCCTTCGCTTCGATCATCAACTGCGAAATATTGACGTTCGATGGGCATTCGAGTTCACATTGCTTGCAGTTGAAACAGAGATCAGCAATTCGCTTCATTGAGTCTGACGAGAAGTCATGGGCCGACACGTTTCCGAGGATGAAGCTTCTGACAATGTTCGCCTTCGATCGTGGTGACGCTTCCTCGGCCGGCTGCACATGAAAGAACGGGCACATTCTCAAGTCGGTCGAATGCGACCGACACATTCCGCAACCGTTACACGCCGCCGCTTCCGTCAGAACTTCGTCCGCGTTCCACTTCAATCTCAGTTCGACGACAGGCGGCGGCGCGGCGACGTAGCTAGGCTCTCCAGAGCCGAGCGGTTTTGCGTCGGGCGCTCGGTTCTGGAGAGCCAAGCTACTCACATGCGACCGCAAATTCTTCACTGTCAAATGCGGATCGTCGCTGATGATCTTGCCGGGATTCATCAAACGATGAGGGTCGAAAATATCTTTGACCTGCTGAAAGACGCGGTACAGCGAACCGTATTGCGACCGGAGAAAACTTGTTCGCGAGAGTCCGTCGCCATGTTCGCCGCTGATTGTCCCGCCGAACTCAAAGACGATTTGATACAGGTCACGAGCGAGAGATTCGATACGTGCAGCATCAGCAGGAGTCGGCATCGGAATGAACGGGCGGAAGTGCAACTGACCCGCTGCAGCGTGTGAATACAACGATGAGATGACTTCGTGTTTTTGAAACACCTTTTGAGCGCGAATTAAAAAGTCGCGCAGCGATTCAGGGGGGATCGCGATCGCTTCTACAAACGGTTGCGGTCGCACGGTCCCTTTCACTCGATGCAAATGCTGCACTACTTTTCGTGGTAAGGACCACAAGAACTCGACGCCGTCGTAGTCGTATTTCTCCGACGCGGCGATACCACCAAACTTCTTTGCTGTTTCTACCGCGAATCGAGTGCGGTCCCGAGCTTGAATTTCGCTGAAACCCATTTGCTCAACGATCAACGCCGCCTCAGCATTCTGAGGGATCAGCGATTCAAAACGATTGTCCGCTTCACGTGCAAGAGTCAGAAGTCGGCGGTCGAGCAAGTCGCAGGCGCTGGGAAGTTGCTCCGCCAACGATTGCACTGCTTCGATCGCTGCATCCATGCTCGCAAACACCAAGAGCACGATTCCGCGACAGGTCGGCAACGGAGAAGTGTGCAACGTGGCCGCGGTGAAAACGCCGAGAGTCCCTTCCGACCCGACTAACAACCGCGAGACATTCACGTGCGTTCGAGAGAGCACATTTCGGAGATGATACCCGGAGCAATTTCGCGGGAGCGCTACTTGTCTTTGTCGGATTAACGCTTCATTCTCGGAAAGCACGCGAGCCAATCTGGTGACAACCCCGCGCTGAGCTTGGGTGTCAAGCGTTTCTCGGCTGATAGGTTCCGTAACACCCATGAGATTGGCTGCGATCGCTGTCACGCTTTCGGTGACGCTGTTGAGCGGACTGTTGATGGCGGCACGCTCAACACCTTTGCCTGTCGTAGGTGCTTCGAGTGCTTCATTGCCAAATTCAACACACGCTCCGCCAGGTAAGACGACCTCGATCGAGCGGACGTGGTCGCGCATCGAACCGATTCGCATTGACCTCGAACCGGCAGCGTCGGTGGCCAACATTCCGCCAATCGTTGTAACGCCGGGGTTTGATGGGTCAGGTGGGAAATAACGTCCGTGAGTTCGCAGGACGCGATTCAAGTCGTCGAGCACAACTCCGGTTTGCACGCGAACGGTGTCGGGGCCTATCTGCTCAATGCTTCGCAAATGCCGCGAACAGTCGACGATGAGGCCGGTCCCCAGCGAACCGCCCGTCACGCTTGAGCCAGCGCCGCGTGGAATGAGTGGAATCTTCATCTCTGCCGCGTACCTCGCGAGAGCGACGACATCTTCGCGGTGTTTGGGATACGCGACCCCCAACGGTTCGATCTGATACCAACTGGCATCAGTAGAATACATCGCGAGCGTCAGTGAGTCGCAAGCGATTTCGCCCGCAAACACTCCCGACAAATCTTCGACGATGCGCTGCCGTTGGTCGTCCAAGTGGTACTCTCCGGACTACTTCGTCCCGCGTTGAGCTTCTTCCAACCGAATCGCCTCTTGCCGATAACGCTCGTGAGTTTCCAGATTGAATCGCTCATGTCGCCCATCGAACGCCGTTCGACGATGTCGCGACCGGCACCGATAACAGACCAGAACATCACGCATCAAAGCGTAGAGCACTCCATCGATCAACGCGAACACGAGCAACACGCCGATCGCTTTGGCTGGTTCCATGAACCACCAAAAAAATGTGCTAATCAATGCGCCCGAGGCGACCATCAAAACGCCGATGCGTTGAGGAAAATCTTTCTGTCGCCAAAGGTCGCCACAACCACAAACAACACAGCTTTGGGGTTCTTGGCTCGACCGATTTTCTGCTGACACCGGCCGCTGCCACGAACATGACACACACCGCAAGTCTGCGGTCTCTGAACTGACTTCAGTAACGTTGTGACCACCGCAGGTTGGACAAGCAAAGACGATTTGCATGGGAATGACTTCAGATCACAGAGTTCAAATTTCAGACCTGTACGCACTCAGAACGGCAGCTTGGTCTCGTGCAACAACAACGCCGCCGTCATGTCGCCGATAAACGCCAAGATGACTCCGACAAACAATACACCGGTCGCCGCCTGAGTGTTGCGGTACTTCAAAATTCGCCAAACCATCAAGCTCACCATGATCGGCCCAACGACACCGGCGAGCCAACGCAAACCAAGCCAAGATTTGGGGACTGACGAAAATGCAAATGTTGTTTCTACGGAATTAAACGCTCCACTCCACAACATCAATACAACAACAGCGGAAACGACCAGTCTCAACACACCTGAAATGCCAAGAACTAGATTGAGGCGTTTTAGTGGCTCGATAGACATCGTCGGTGTGGTCAAATACCAGTGCCCGAGCAACATTCCCACAACGGCACCACCGACAACTGCGGCACCTGTGATCTCTGACACAAACGCCAAAATTGGGTGACATTCAAGGGAAATTGCCGGGATTCCGACCTTAACGACCATGTTGTTGATGTAGAGCATGTAACCATCGTGCCCAGCACCGCTGGAACACAAAGTCCAAATCCAGCACATTGAGGTTATTAGAATTCCGAATCCAATTCGTGCGGCGCCTGTTCTGCGCTCTAAGGTCCACAAAGCGGATCCCAAAAATCCCATGAACGCCGTGATGCTGGCTGGCAAGCTAGCGACAAATGGAGACGGAATGTTCGCTTCCAATACAGTTGAGCCTGCCTCGCGAATTGCCGACTGCGCGTCCATTGCGTCGCTCATCGCTCCAAGCACGCCCAAGCCCATCACCACCAACATCTGAATCCGAAAGAAGCCGGAGGTGACTTGCTTGCGAGGCATCAGTGCCCACATCAGGCTCATGCCGCAAATCAATCGCCAAGCAAACTGAGCAATCATGGTACGTGATTACTTTCGATTGATCAGCGACATAACTTCGGCGCGGCTAGATTGATTCGTCAGGAACAGGCCGCGGACCGCACTGGTGATCGTGATGCTGCCAGGCTTGCGGACTCCTCGAATCGTCATGCAAGAGTGCTCTGCTTCGAGGACGACGACGACGCCCTTCGCATCAAGTTCGTGATGCAAAAGGTCGGCAATCGTGTGTGTCATGCGTTCTTGAACTTGCGGGCGTTTCGATACTTCTTCAACAACTCGAGCCAACTTGCTCAGGCCCGCGATCTTGCCGTTAGGCAAATAGCCGACGTGAGCTTTGCCAATAAATGGCAGTAGGTGGTGCTCACACATGCTGTTGAAGGTGATGTCTCGGACGAGAACCAACTCGTCGTATTCCTCAGCGAAAACTTTCTTGAGATGTCGCCCCGGCTCGGAATGCAGTCCCGAAAACAACTCGGCATACATCCGCGCGACTCGACTTGGCGTTTCGAGGAGCCCTTCACGATTAGGGTCTTCGCCGACTGCTGCGAGAATTTCGCGAACCGCTCGCTCAATTCGAGGGAGGTCAACGGAAGGAGTTGATACAGGTTGTTCGCTCACAGTGCTATCGCTTTTCGACCGAGGAAATCAGAAAGATTATTGCTTCTTTCGATGCGGAACACAGTCGGAAGGGCTTTTGTTCCGGGGCGTGCTCAGCGCGAGCGGGATTGTAGTCAGACACGCTTCGAATTGGAAAACGCGGCCCGTCGTGCTGGAAAACAGAGTATCTCGTAGATCAGCAAATCAGAGAGGAACTCGAACGGTCGCGAATAGAGCGGCCTGATCTCAACGCTTGCTTACAGCAATCACTTTCTGCGATCGCGCAGAATAGTATCGACCTGCTCCATGAAGTCGCGGACGTCCTGAAATTCGCGATAAACTGACGCGAACCGAACGAACGCCACGTGGTCGAGCGATCGAAGTCGATTAAAAACCTTTTCGCCGATGTACCGAGCGGGCACCTCGCGGTCGAAATTGTCGTTGGCGTCGGTTTCGACATCACGCACGATTTCGTCGATCTGGCTGGCACTAATAGGGCGTTTATAGCAGGCCTTTTCAAGGCCGCGGCGAATCTTTTCCCGGTCAAATGGAACCCGCGTTCCATCCTTCTTAATGACCTTCATCTGAGATTCTTCGATTCTCTCATGTGTCGTGAATCGCCGAGCACATTTCAAGCACTCGCGTCGGCGACGGATCACAAACGAGTCACTCATTCGAGTGTCAATAACTTTAGTTTCATCATGCCGACAGAAGACGCACATCATGGGAGAATCCCTTTTCCCGGAGTTGTACCACCCTCGATCGTTGAGGAGGCATTTCAGCCAAAGGAATTCCTGCGAAAAATTCGCCAAATTCCACTTCGGAACCAAGCTCAGCGATCAGGTTGCAATGCTCGTAGGTGCTACCTAGAATCCGCCCCTTCTCAAGGTCAGGCAGTTTATATGTATGGCCTTGATAACTGACAAACCAGCTAGTCCGAATTGCGGAAAGTCTCAAGGAGTTGTGACGTGGCGTTGCACAAGAGTCTCCGGCGAAAGAGCCGATTGGTTCGCCAACGGAGCGTTTATTCCCGCGAAGAGCGGATCAATCTGTTGGTAGCCGATGAGAAGTGGGTTGAAGGACAAAGTCCTGTCGGCCTACCTAAGCAGCGCGTCTTCCGGGCGACTGTTGGCAAGAAGAAGAAAGTAAAGAAAGAAGAAGACGCTGACGCCAAGGGTGGCAAGGGAGCGAAGGGCGCCAAAGGTGGAGCTCCTGCTGCGAAGGCTGCCGCTCCCGGCGCTAAGGCTGGTGCCAAGAAGTAGTTTTCGGTTGATTAATCAAATGCCCGCGTAAAGAGCGCGGGCATTTGTGTTTTTACTGGTAACGGTTAACGTCCACGCTCCCGCTCTGGCGTCGAAAACCGGACGTTAGTTTGTTGATGTCGTGACAGATTAGGTAATCTCGGCCAAGCTAACTCAACCAGCGAATTGGCGCTTTGGCTCCTCGTAACTATGCCCAGCGCGATCTGGTTTCCTGCGTGACGTGAGCACCACTCGCATGAATCCTGCAACTAGCAATCAGGTTGTGACTCCTCAAAAACGGTCTCGGTTGAAAGACCGGTTGCGATCGCTCCTAGGTGCGTTGTTTCGCAGAAAGCTTCGCCGTGAATCCCGACGATTCCTGAAAGCTGCGGAAGATTGCCGAGCCACCCAGCACGACGTGCTCCGCCGACTGCTGAGGCTGAATGCGGCCAGCCGTTTCAGCCAAGAACGCGGATTGACGGAGTCGCTCAGCACAACTGAGTTTCGTTCGCGATTGCCAGTTGCGGACTTTGAAATCTTTCGCCCCTATATCGAAAGACTCAAGACAGGAGAGACCGGCGCGCTCCTGGGGCCGCAAAACAAGCTCTTGATGTTTGCACTCAGTAGTGGGACGACATCTGCGGCGAAGTTCATCCCGATTACCCAACAGTTTTTAGATGATTACCGACGCGGTTGGCAGATTTGGGGCATCCAGTCTTACGATGCGCGTCCGGGCCTCAATTCAAAAAACATTCTGCAAATTACTAGCGACTTCAATCGCTATCGCACCGAATCCGGAATGCCGTGCGGCAACATCAGCGGGCTCGCGATGGCCTCTCAACGGTCGGTCGTGCGGTTCATGTATACGATCCCGTATGCCGTTTCAAAGATCGACAACGCACAGAGTAAGTACTACACAATTTTGCGACTCGGTTTGGCTGACGATAACGTCGGAATGATTACCACTGCAAATCCGAGCACGCTCGTGCAACTCGCCTCGCTTGCTGATTCCGAAAAAGAATCGCTCATCCGCGACATTGCCGACGGAACACTTTCCGCCAAATTCGCTGTCTCAGATGAAGTTCGATATGCTTTGAAGAGTCGGCTTTCGCGAAGACGACCTCAGCGAGCGCGCCATCTGGAAGCGGTTGTCCATAAATCCGGAATGCTGCGACTGGGTGATGTTTGGCCGAGCTTGGAACAACTCGGCGTCTGGACAGGAGGAAGCTGCTCTGCTTATTTGCCATCACTGCGGCAACATTTTGGTGATCAAGTTGTCCTTCGAGACCACGGGCTTTCTGCCAGCGAAGGCCGCATGACGATTCCGATGCAAGATGGCTCCTCGGATGGAATTCTCGATGTGAGCACTCACTATTTTGAGTTCATCCCGGTTTCGGAACATGGCCAGCCCAATCCCATCGTTTTGGGGGCTCATGAACTAGAGCGTGATTGCGACTACTACATTCTGCTGACAACTTCGTCTGGCCTTTATCGGTACAACATCAGCGATGTCGTCCGGTGTACCGGTCATGTGGGGACAACTCCATTATTGAGGTTCCTCCACAAAGGGGCACATATCTCGAATCTCACCGGCGAGAAAATCTCAGAGTCACAAGCCGTCGATGCCGTGGGCTTGGCATTGAAGTCACTGAATCATCGCGTTTCCATGTTCACTCTCACCCCAGTGTGGGGCGAGCCTCCCTATTACCAAATCTTGATTGAAGAGGGCGAACTGGCCACTGCTGCGCTCGCCGATCGCTTCGCTGTTTCAGTTGACGAAGAATTACGTGCGTTGAACTGCGAGTACGATGAGAAACGAGCCACTAGCCGACTCGGTTCAATTCGAATTGCTCGGTTAAAACCAGGCACCTGGGGCCGCTTTGCCTCACAACGTCAGTCAAAGTTCGGCGGCAGCCTTGAGCAGTACAAGCATCCGTGTTTGCTGCCGGACATGGAGGTCGTTGCTCGCGCATTCGGTGGCAGCCTCATTCCGTGAGCCGTCGTACTCGGTGCTCTCTTCCAAGACTTTGCGAATTCATTGATTGCCCTTCGTGTCGATCGTTGGAATGATCGTGGCCGCAAACTCGTCGGTGACGGATTGAAAAACTCTTGAGGATTGCACTCATGATGAACCTAATCGAACAAGATTTTGACCGACGTGCGATGTTGGCTCGATGTGGCGGTGGAGCTGGCTTGATTGGGCTGGCGACTCTGTTGGCACAACAAGGGCTTCTCGCGCCTGAGGCATACGCTGCGGGAACTAATGATCGGCGTCTCAATCCCCTTGCACCGGGGAAGCCACATTTTCCTGCGCGAGCAAAGTCTGTAATTTGGCTCTTCATGAATGGTGGCCCAAGCCAAGTCGATACTTGGAACTACCGACCGCAACTTGCCAAGAAGGATGGTGTTGAGCTGGAGGGGTTCGACAAAAACACCGGCTTCTTCACCGGAGCAGTCGGACCTCTCATGAAGTCCCCGTTTCAGTGGGCACAACATGGCCAGAGCGGGACATGGGTCAGCGAGATCTTTCCAAACTTGTCCAAGCACGTCGACAAGATGGCGTTCATTCATTCCTGCCATACCGACTCAAATAATCATAGCCCTGCGCTTTTTACCATGAACTCGGGAGTCCCACGTATGGGGAACCCCTGCGTCGGGAGTTGGGTCACGTACGGTCTCGGGACCGAAAGCCAAGACCTCCCGGCGTTCGTTGTAATGAGCGATCCACTCGGACGCGGCCTGCCGAAAGGCTATTCACAAAACTGGGGAGCCGGTTTTTTGCCGAGTGTCTTCCAAGGAACGTGGCTCAAGCCGCAAGGTGACCCGATTGATAATCTCAATCGCCCCGCCGAGATGACCAACGTGCAACAGCGTTCGCAGTTAGATTTGCTCGCGAAGCTGAACCGTCAGGCGTTGCAGAAGAAGCCAGAAGAACTGGAACTCGCCGCACGGATCGAGAGCTTTGAACTCGCTTATCGCATGCAGTCTGCCGCCCCCGATGCACTCGCAATCGAAAAGGAGCCGGATCACATTCAGAAGATGTATGGTCTCGACGTCAAGAAATGCGAGCACTTTGCTAAGCAATGTCTGATCGCGCGCCGCATGGTCGAGCGTGGCGTCCGCTTCGTGCAGATTTACTCCGGCGGCATGGAGAACGAACGAAGCTGGGATGGTCACGCCAATATCAAAGAGAATCACACTGGCTTCGCCCAGGAGACCGATCAACCGGTTGCCGCTCTGCTAGAAGATCTCGCGCAACGCGGTTTGCTCAACGACACACTCGTCATTTGGGGCGGTGAATTCGGACGCTTACCAATCGTACAAAAGGGTGGCACCGGACGAGATCATAACCCGCACGCCTTCACGTTCTGGTTTGCAGGAGGAGGCGTGAAAGGTGGAACCAGCTATGGCGAAACTGACGAAGTTGGCTTCAAAGCGGCAGTCAACAAGGTCCACGTCAACGATCTTCACGCGACGATCTTGCACCTTTTGGGGCTTAATCACCTCAAGTTGACGTACCGATATAACGGCCGCGACTTCCGTCTCACCGATGTCGGCGGAAACGCCGTAAC
>CAIJTL010001157.1 GCA_903823545.1 uncultured Planctomycetaceae bacterium | reverse complement strand
TTTCAACCGTCGTCAACAATTACAACTGAAACGGCACAATGTCGCTGTTTACGGCGATCGAGATGTCTCAACGCGAGATCACCGCGCAGTCGTGCTGGTCGGCGGTTCGAGGACGATCAATCCTCAAAGCGCCGACGGCGATGGCACTGACTCCCTCACCGACGAAACCGGCACCGACAACTACGACAACGATCCCCTCGATACCCGCCTTGCCCTCGAAGCCAACGAAACGACAACCTCCATTGTCGCACTCTTCGCCGGACTTCCAAGCTCGCTCGATCATGTTTGAGGTGACAGAGGCCCCACAGTTGCCGAGCCGACCGATCGACCGCAGTTCAGGCTGCGATGAAGAACCACTCTTCTGCGTCCCCGGTTGCCGAACGCAGCGCGAGCCACCGTTGGTGACGCCGACGGCGAGCGCGCCTTGCTACGGCTAGGAGCGTGTCCGAGAAGTGGGATAGGCATCCTGCTTGTCGGCATGGACGCTCGAATCTGGAACAGTTCTGACAGTCTGGAAGCCTATCCCACGACTACTTGGACACACTCCTAAAGTTGCCGCGAGTTTCCTAAATCGGCTTCTGCGGGCCAGTGCTCGTGGCTGAAGCCGTCATTTCCAAAAGACCACTAACGCCACGCCGCTCGCGAGAGTCAGGCAGCAGAGCCACAGCATCTGGGTCAGCAATCGACGATGTCCGAGACAGGCCACGAGACCGGTTTTGAAAACGAGGTTCGCCAAGCTGGCGGTCAGGATGACTCGCCAAGCGATGTCCTGATTCAGCCGGCCGACTTCGACCAGACGGCTGGTGGAGAGCGTGATGGCGTCCATGTCGGTGAGGCCCGACAGGATGGCCACGCCGTACAGGCCCGACTCCGGGAGGTACTCTTTGCCAGCGGCGACACCCAACAGCACTCCGCCATACAGCAGGCCGAACCAGAGGGCGGATTTGAGTTCCGTGGGATTGCCTTGCAGCGGCATCGACTCCGACTCGCGACGGGATCGCCGCCACAGGCAGGCCGCCACCGCCAAGGACAAAACGAGTTGGATCAGCAGCGGCGCGGCCGCCGTCAGAAACAGGCCGCGTGACACAATCGCAATCTCCAACAACACGCGCACAAAGCTGACCGAGGTTGCCAGAACGATGATAGTCGCAGCGGACGACGCCACTTCGGGCAAGTGCGCCGTGCGCCGCGAGTAACTGGCAGTGGTGGCCGTGCTGGAGATCAAGCCCCCCAGCAGACCGCTCAGCACGAGCCCCGCCATTTGTCCAAAGAACTTATAGCTGATGTAGCCTCCCAGACTGATTCCCACGACCAACACGACCATCAGCCACATGTCACGCGGGTTAAGCACATCCAGCGGCCCGTAGGTTTCATTGGGGAGCACCGGCAGCACGATGAACGTGATCAACACGAACTGCATGATCGCCTTGACGTCCACATCGCCCAGCCGCGCGATCAAGCCGTGTAGCTGTGGTTTCAGTTGCAGCAGCACGGCCACGCCAGCCCCGACGGAAACGGCCACAATCAGTGGACCATGCACACACAAGGCTCCGACTGCGAACATCAGCAGCATCGCCATTTCGGTCGAGAGGCTGCGCTCGCCTTCGAGCTTCGGGGACGGATGCTGATGCCCGACGACAATCAACGTCACCACCGCGAGCAATCCGGCGGCGATCATCCAGCCTCCAAACGGCTCCGCCAGGATCGCACACAACGATCCGAACACCGAGATCAACGGAAACGTCCGCACGCCACCCAGCGGAGCGTCGACATGCTGCCGCTGCAAGCCGACCAGTCCACCCAGCAACAACGAAATCGCCAGACTCTGAAACATCAACGTGGTCATGTTAGCTGATCCCCAAAACTTCGCCCTGTTCATTGACCCCGTTCAACATCTTCCGGTCGCAACCCCAAATCGGTGGTCAATTGCCCGATTGGCCGAGGCTCTATGGAAAGGCTCGTGGTCAATTTTCTTCCCTGTGTTCTCAGTCAGAGGC
>CAIJTL010001156.1 GCA_903823545.1 uncultured Planctomycetaceae bacterium | reverse complement strand
GGTGAGAGCCAGATCGCTTGGGGGGGGGGAGTGATGAGTTTTCCCAATTCATAGCAGCCCAGCGTTCCAATGATCATCACATCGAGCATCCAGACCACGAAATTACTCCGTCGGTCTAGCCATGCTTCGGCAACCACGATTCCATAAACCGGAGCCACCATTGCATAGGTATTCGCTTCCGTTCGCGAGTTAAACAACATGAGGTAACACGCACTGAAAGCGTAGACATAAAAGCAAAATCGTTTTGGAGTCAGACAGCGAGCGGCCCACCAGCAAGCCAGTAACGTTGCCAATGCCGCGATGAGCCGAGTGCCATGCTGGATCACCGAAGGGACGTCCCAACCGACAACTTTGAGAAGTCCGAAGAGTTGTGCCCAATAGCCGGTTTCGCCCAAGTGATTCACCGCTCGCAACATGTCTAAACATGCTGAATACTGACTGACAACATAGTCGTATCGCTGTGTTGCAAACGGAACCAATAACATCACCAGCAATCCGACAGACAATCTCCAGATCAATTGCCGGTGTATTGCACCCACCAACAACATCAGCACGATGGCCAAAGGTTTGCACGACAACGCGAGGATGAGCAACCAAGTCGCTCGCCACCAACGTTCTTCGCTGATGTCTCCGACTGCGAGCATCAGCAACCCAGCAAGAGGCAGTGTGGCCTGACCGTTCCGAGCACCGCTCCACGCCAAGGCTGTGGCGACGAGCGCGACAACGAGAAACCTTGCCCCGTCACCTCCAGCCAGCCGCGTCAACCGGGCGACTCCCAGCGCGAACAAACCAACGGTCGTCCAACGCCAGAACACCTCACCGAGCGATTCGGGAAACAAAGTAAACGGTGCGAAGGTTAAGGCCGCTTGCGGGAAGTAAATGAAGCCCGACCCTTTTCCGTTGTAGAGCGGTTCCCCGTTAAACCATCGTTCGACACCTTGCCGGTAAGCCTGCGTCACCGAGCGTTCTGGATCGGCATAAACAGAGAACGACACGGCAGCGACAAACATCAACCACAGAATCCACGCCGCAATTCGACACCGTGAAGCGACCGCAGATTCCTCTGACATAAGTTTGACCTTGCTCGATGGCGTTGACCGACTGTTTGCAGAATGGAGCCTAGAACAAGCTGCGGAACGGGTCAATTTGTGCTTTTTCGCCAGGGCAAACCAGTTATTCGTTTCGGTATGAGCCGCGACAAACTAACCCGAAGCGCCAGTTTTGAAGTTGCGCCCTTCGGTCATTTCCCCGAAGGGGTTTTGGAAATTAGCCCAGGGCAAGCGAGCGAATGCGAGCGCCGCCCTGGGAAATGATGTCCGTGGGTCTTGTGCCCTGAAGGGGCACCGGAGTTTTCGATGACTTCCAGTGCCCCTTTAGGGCACAACATAATTTGTCCTGTTTTCCTAGGGCGGCGCTCCCGTTGGTCGCTTGCCCTAGGTTGGTTTCCGAGGCCTCTTCGGGGCGAAGACAACAAACATCGCAACTTCAAAACTCGCGCTTCGGGTGAGTGTGGGCAACCACTTCTTCTTGCTGTGCGAAAACTGGCACGCCCAGGCTTTTTCGCCCGTTTCACTTGCTGTAGGCGCATCTTCTCAAATTCGCCTATCGTCCATCGGACTTCAGGGATGGAACGCAGCTTGGCAAGGAGTCTTGGGGAATGAATCGAGCGTCAATGGCGAATGGCGGCATGGCCATCATTGGAAGGGAGCAGTTCTTTCCAGTTGTTGACCACGATCTCACGTTGGTGATTCCTGCCTACAACGAAGAGTCTCGATTGCCAAGAACGCTGATTGATGCCAAGAAGTTCCTCGACGAATGGGGCATCGACTACCGCGTCCTCGTCGTTGACGACGGAAGCACGGACAAGACCGCCAAGTTGTCTTCAGATTTTGGTCGTCGGTTTTCCACAATCTGTCAGCCCAACGGTGGCAAAGGATCGGCGGTTCGGCGCGGAATGCTGGCATCAAAAGGTCGCATCGTCGCCTTTACCGATGCCGACTTGCCTTACGATCTCGCGGCCCTGCGAAGTGCGTTTGAAGAAATTGAAGAGCGACGTTGTGCGGTTGTGTTCGGAAGTCGCAACGTCGAAGGGGCCGAGTGCCTCATTGAGCGTCGCGTGCTCCGAACCGTTGCCTCATTTGTTTTCCGCAGCATTGTGACCCAGCTTGTGTCGCGTCAGTGCAACGACACGCAATGCGGGTTAAAGGTCTTCAGTCATCACGCGGCGCAATTGATCTGTTCGCGAACGACGGTGGATGGTTTCGCGTTCGATGCCGAGGTCGTCTATCTCACGCATTTGTTGCAACTTCCTTTTCGCAAAGTTCCAGTGACACTCATCAACGAATACGCCACGACGATTTCGCTCACACGCAATGCGATTCCGATGTTGTTGGACGTGCTTCGCGTTCGCATACGCGCGCTGAGTGGCGAATATCGACTCCGAGATGCTGATGTGACTGCGTCAGACATTGGTTCGTCGACGTCCACAATTCGCAAAGCTGCTTGAGGCAACTGACCGTGATGGCGAACGGAACCATTGTGCTGCATGCCGACGACTTCGGTATGAACGAAGCAGTCAATCGAGGAATCGTGCAGGCATTCCGAGAAGGGCTGTTGACGAGCACATCGTTGTTGGCGAACGCGCCCGCAGCCGAACTGGCTTGTTCTGAATGGCGGCAACTGTTGACGGAATACGGAAACTCAACGTTGCCTTCACTCGGCATTCGGCGAGAACTGGGTGAGCCGCCGTTACCGTTTGATCTCGGCATCCATCTCAACTTAACGCAAGGTCGGCCGTTAACCGGGGATCGATATCCAACTGCGTTGCTTAACCGCGATGGCATTTTCCCTGGAATTGGAACCGTTTTTCGACGATTGATGTTTGCCAACGCGAGTACGCTCAAGGCAGTGTCATTCGAGTTTGAAACCCAAATCGAATGGATGTGCAATCGCGGCATTCAGCCGACGCATCTCAATGGGCATCAATACGTCGAACTCATTCCGAAGATCGCCACGATCATTCCGAGCCTGTTGCAGCGTTATTCGATTCCGGTGATTCGGGTCGCCTGTGAACCAGCATTGTGCCAGACAGTGAAGTTCCGAGGTCAAGCATCTGCCTGGAGTCTGGCGTTCATCAAACGCTGTTTCGCCACAAATTTTCGCCGCCGCATGCAGGCCACTCGTGCCGCGTTTCCAGACCGATTCTTCGGGACTGCCCATGCTGGCCGAGTCGATCGAGAAACACTCTCGCTCTTCTTGAGCCGAGCCATTCAAGGGGGAACGACGGAAATCGGGTTGCATCCAGGTACGAATCCAGAAGGAGCGTCGACTTCGTCAAACGTTGATTCTGAGTTACTTGAGCCTGCACGGCTGGAGTCAGCGTGGTTCGACCCTTTGGCCAAGTTACGAAACCACGAGCTGACATGGCTCTGCTGCCCCACACTTCGCGACGAGCTTCTCCAGAAGCAACTGCGGCTGGGACGACTGCAGTCTCTCCCAAATGTGAAAGTATTGAACCGCAGAGAACGCTGAGATCGCAGAGGTTTCAGTTCTGAGGTTTTCTTTGCGATCTCAGCGTCCTCTGCAGTTCAAAATCGTTTGGAATTGAATTCGCTGAATCGGTTGCGTGTGTCTCGGACCCCCGATGTGGCCGATCTCCGAATACAACGTAGACCGAGTCACAACTGGTATCGCGAGCGATCTTGACCTGCTTTGAAGGTTCAACCTACATCCCGCTGACCTCTCGATACACCCTCTTTATCTGCGATGACACTCG
This sequence comes from uncultured Planctomycetaceae bacterium, assembly GCA_903823545.1. Classification (GTDB taxonomy): domain Bacteria; phylum Planctomycetota; class Planctomycetia; order Planctomycetales; family Planctomycetaceae; genus SXKJ01. Next base: position 10,089 of record CAIJTL010001156.1, on the reverse strand, counting down.
CTTATGAAATACTCCGAACAATTCCGAATCCCGCCGATGCTGGCTTGGACGCTGCTGTTGGCGTTTGCCGTTGTGCTGCTGACCTTCGCGTTGGGTGGGGAGCGAACTCTAGGAACTCATGAAGCTGTCGCGGCGGTCCCTGCTCGTGAGATGGTTAATACAGGTGACTGGATTGTGCCTCGCTATGCGACGGTCCCTCGATTGCAGAAGCCGCCAGTGGTTTATTGGCTCATTGCGATCAACGGATGGGTCTTGGGATCATTCGATGAATTCGTGGTTCGATTGCATTCGGTCTTTGCGGCGCTGAGCTTGCTGGCCTTGATGAGCTATTGGGCCGCTCGCTGGTACGGACGCGAAGCCGCTTTCGGTGCGGCGTTGATTCAGGCAACCTCAATCTGGGTTCTCAATTATGGTCGCCACGCAGAGATCGACATGTTTTTGTGCCTGACTATCGCCGCCTCATTATTCTTAGTGGCGACTCAACCGGATCAAGAAGCTGCATCGAAACGACGTCTCCGTTGGCTAGGAATCTTGTCCTTGCTCGGATTGTCCTGGTTGTGCAAGTTCCACTATGGGCCAGCGATGGTGCTTGGTCCGGCCATGGTTTATTGGACGATTCAGCGTCGCTGGGACAATTTCCTCGACTTGTTCAATCCAATAGGAATCCTCGTCGTCATTGGCTGCGTAGTGATTTGGCCGTGGCTTGTTTGGCAACAACTGCCAGAAGCCATGTCGGTCTGGAAGTCAGAAACGATCGGTCGGCAATTGGGTGAATGGGGGCGTTCTCCTTGGTGGTATTATCTGCCGAGCATTCTCACGCTCACGACCCCTTGGACGTTCAACGCACTCATTGCCGCGCCCAGCAGCCTGAGTCGGGCTTGGTCTCAAGCGGACGGGCGCGAGCGGTTTATCTGGACCTGGTTGGTGGTGGACCTGGGGATTGCTTGGCTCTCGCCGGATAAGCATGACAATTATTTGTTGGCGGCCATGCCGCCGGTCACTTTGCTGGCCTGTCAATCATGGGCTTGGCTAGCGGCCAAGATGCGGCGCGGAGTACTCACGATCCCGAAGTTTGTTCCGCTAATGGGCGCGATCGCATCTGTTTCAGTCGGGGCGTTTGTGTTTGCGGGTGTGGCGCCGCGCTGGCCGGTCGTGCAAAGCGACATTCAGTTGGCGGCGATTGGCTTAACCGCCACGTTCTTAACGACCTGTTGGTGGGGCCATCGACAGAAATGGTCGGCAATGGGTTGGACCGTGCTCACCGGCTTGATTACATGTTATCTGCTGGTGTCGCCGTCGTTCATGCGGATGCAAGATCGTCGGCAGCCGACCGCAGATTTCGCTCGAAAATTGCGCCGAGAAGTGCTTCATGACGATTCGGTTTGCGTGTACGGACTCAGTGGTGGCTTACCAGGGATGAATCCTGTGGCGTTTTACCTGCAAGACCCCGTTTGCCGCGTGCAATCTGAGGAAGTGCTCCGTCGGCGGCTTCATGAGCGTTCTGAATTATTGGTTCTTGTTGAACAACGAAATGTCGCCAGCCTGTCCCAGATCGGCGAAGTGGAAGAACTCGCTCAGATGCCGCCGAACCCACATGAATCTCGCGAGCCGTTACTGGCTTGCGTTCGCTTGCGCCAGAGAACTCCTGCGGTTGCTACCACATCGCAGACCGGAACCGGCCACCAATAAGGCCTTTGTGTGATCGCCTTATTGTTGTAGTCGCTGGAATATCTGCTGGACTTCCTCAGCCCGGTAGTCGCGTGGCGTCGCAAACCCAAGCGGGAACTTCAAGAGTTTCTGCAATTCGGTCAACGAGTTAGCTGACACTGATTGTGAAGGTGAAGCCGATGTGTCGAAGCTGAGGTCACGCAGTGATTGATGTGCGGCAATGAGTGCGAGATACCGTTGTGTCTGGCCTTCCCAAGTGATGGCGAAAGCCGCGTCAGACTCAGTCGCGAGCAACTGCCGTAAAAAAAGTTGGGCCTGATCGGCATCGCAATGGGAAGACTCCAGCATTCGAGACCACGCCGACAAATCAGTTCGCGTTTTGCCAGCAACCGTTGCCAGTTCACTCGCTTGAACGCCGCGCAACTTCGAGTTCTGCATCAACTGGGTCCACTGGCTCAGCGAGTTTGCTGCCGCAGACAAGTCCAATTTCAGCACAGGTTTCGATTGTCGAGCCAACCATGTTGCGGGAGCGATCGACCACGAACCCCACTGTGGCTCGCCGATGTTTTTGCTCGCAAAGAGCCGGCCTCGCCAAGTTCTTTCGGCGAGGTCATGGTGACACGCATGGCAATCAAACTCCGCGAGATCCGGAATGACGTGTTGCGAAAGACCTGGCTCGCGCTTCGCCGACATCTCTGCTTCCGCACGATTGAAAGCAATGTCAGCGACGGCTTTTGCAGAATTGACTTGGCCCAGCATCCAAAGCTTCAACTCCTGATCGGGCTGCTGCCGCAGTGCCGCAGATTCATTCCAATGTTTTGGCAACATCGCGTGATAAGCAGAAAGTTCGAAATTCAAACGGGGATGTCCGGCAGCAATCAAATCGTGATCGACCGTTGCTCGTGGCGATCCAACATGACACGCGATGCACGCGTCTGCTCGCTCGGCCAACGATCTCAGATTGCGGAATCCAAACTCTGACTTTTGATGATCGGAAAGGTTTTTCCAAGATCGCTCTGTGTGTCGCGCAAGCCACTGTCCCGCGGCTCCGTGGCAGCTTTCACAAGCAACTCCAAATTCGATTGCGAAGCGCGGCCCGTGAACGGACGCCGCATGAACGGCCACAGTCGAATCCGAATTCGTTGCCCCGGCATCCATCGAATGACAGGCCAAGCAACGAGTCTCTTTGTGAGCCGCGACGATTCCCAACTTGGTCGCCATGGTTCGAGAGACGTCCGACAACAAGACGTTATAGGCGCGTCGATGAGCGGAATCGTGAGTGGCCCAGTGAGTGTATTCGCCACCAAGGATTTCTCGTCCGCCATGGCAACTCGCAGCGGAACATCCTGCAGCCCCCACGAATAAGGGCTTCGTTGAATCAGCCGGGATGCCCTGTGGAACCACGGTTCGTTCGACAGCCAGCACGTCTGCGGCGGTTGGCTCACTAAGCGAGAAGAACCATCCCGCAACAATCGCTATCGCAGCAACGACTGACACGATGCGAACAATCGGCATCATCGAAACACCTCGCGAGACAACACTCCGAGCAATGAATTTGAACAGCTCATGAGATTGAACTCGGCTCAGTCTCGCCCAGCACATATCTGCTTCTCATCAAGCGGCATCAATTCCGAGGAAATGCCGCCATAGATGCGGCACAACTCATGACGCCGTCAAATCGAGCATTCGCCAACTGGCAGCAGCATCTGCCACTCTGCGACGGCGCAGCTCAAAAGTAACCGACAACAAGGTTGCCGAACGCCGTCTCTGCAAGACGTTTACTTGAATTCATAGACCGCAAAACACAAGCACGACGCGCCGGTCATTATGTGGTGGTGAAAAAGGGCTCGCTGAAGGTGAATTTGGGATGGAGAGGTTAAACCCTAATTCCAAAACGTCTTTAAGGAGCTTGAGTGATGTCAGACTTGTTGATGTTTGGCCCTGATTTGTATGAAAAGACGTTGGTGTTGAAGAGTTGCGTGGGCAAGGACGGTGTGATGTGATCAGGACGGTACTGAATGATCGTGGGAGTCGGAAGATCTTGATCGAGCTACTGCAAGACATCGTGGCTCAGGCGGGTGCCGGGTGGTGTGTGTTCGCGTAGGTCGCGCCCTCTCGGGCGAGCCGTTGGCCAATCGCTGCTGGCGATCCAGACGGATCAACCGCCGAACGCCCAGTCAGTCGCCCCACCCAGCCATTTTCAATCGTCGTCAACTCATCGCCAAGTTCGGTCCGATTCCCGGTACCGATTGCAGTCGCCCGAATGCTTGTGGATCGTCGATCTTCGCGTGCTGAGTCAATTACAACTCGATCACCCTAATCTGTTCGTCCAGATGCTCGGCGAACGCCTAGTTGGATCGCACCGCACGCAACACGCACTCGTCGGCGAAGCCGACGCAATTGGCGTGATACGACAACGTCTTCTCCGGTGCCGAGACGTTGTCCTGTGTGAGCATGATAGTGATGTGTGTGATGGCGTGCCCATGCAGACGTCCGAGTATGCACGGTTGGGAAAACGGTGCTGCACTACGACCTGCGGTGCATTGATGACCTTGCTTCAATGCTGAAGCAACATAGCGACTGGATGTTGCTTGGCAGCAAGGACGAGAATCAGGAAACGAAAGAAGGCACGGTCGAGCACTGGGCTCGCTCCAAAGAAAATCCAATTGGCGGTTGGTACGGCTTGAAGAAGAATTTTCGTGGTCGCTTCGCGATGTATGTTCCGCCGCTCATGGAGCACCTTGGCCTCGCCGAAGTTGAACATAACGCCCGAGATAATCGAATGCGGTCTTTGACAAAGTAGGCGATTAACGTCTGCCATCTATGATTCGGGGTTTGAAGCCATAGGTTCTTGGCGGCGACGAGGTTGCCTCCCTCGTTCGCTTTGATCGCTACCAGATGTGGAGATTTGAATTGACTGCCTCAATGATTTTGGGGAGTCAATCGCTCCGAAGTTTGCGAGCGACAGACTGAGTTCAAAGGCGGTTACCTGTTTCCGAGGTCGCCGGCGAAGATCAATACCTCAGAGCAATGTTTCGCAGGGGTTGAGTTAACGACCAGTGGGCTCGTTCTGATGATTCGAATCGGGGCGTTTGGCGGAGCGGGTGGGCGGCTTACTTCTGAGGTCGTGCTGTGTTGCCAAACGCCGTATTCGGAACGGCAGAGCAACTGCTTGAAGCCGAGAGCCAAGCGGCCCATCGTGAATCGGACGTTGATGTCTTGCAGTTGGCGAACCACAACATCGCCGCTTGGTAATTCATGTTGAGCGGCATCAATTCCGAGAGGTCCGACATAGCCGAGTTGTTGCAGGCGTTCGGCAGCTTGAAGAGCGAAGTCGACCGATGACTGCCACGTTTTCGGAACAACTTCATCCAGAGAGAAATGGCTGCCTGCATATCCACCTTGAGTGTCGGAAAGCAGTGGCGTGACCCCTTCCAATCGGGGTGATCCCGCAGTGAGTGGAGGAATCGTGAATTGCAGGCCGACTTCCTCGCGAATGGGAATCCACGGCTCAAAGAAGACAGCACGATCGGCGGCGAGGCGGCGTTGAATCCAGTGATGATGCGAATCCGACAAAGTTGGACCGAGACCAAGAATCCGTTCGCGAGCGGCCATGCCAAAGTTGGACTTAATCACCCATCGGTGATCAGTTGGCCGTTCGCCATAGCGGCTCGCAGATGTCGTCACCGTCGGCGAAGAATCTTCGAGCCGATCGATGCGAGCAGCCCCGGGCAAGACAACGCCAAGTTCTTGTTCCAACGCGAATGACCATTTTCGCGAGTTGCCGACATGAGCGGCAGCCTCGTTCTGAGGAATTGGTCGCTGACTCAGTGACAACATTCGCCGCGACCAGCCCCAGGGGACGAGTTCGATGTTGTCATGGGACAGTGCGTCGATGTCGGTCACACCGCGCACGCGAGGCAGTCCGTTTGCTGCGAGTTCCTCCCAAAATGAATCGGGGATTTCTTCGGGGGTCCAAATCAAATCGCCGTCGTTCGCAAGGGCGATCCAGACGGAGGCTCGTTCGGCCAACAAGCGTCGAATGGCAGGAGGACGCTGCCAACCGTTGGGATTGGCCAGTTCGTGTTCGAAGTCAAAGTTTCCGTAAAACAGACGACGCATTTTGGAGAGTTTGGCTTTCTAGTCGCCGTCGCTGAATTCGCGAATGGGCAAAATTCAAATCTGGCGTGTTGGGCTCCTGGGCGTAACAACCCAGCTTGATGGGTGTTGTAACTCATCTTGTGGCGTTTTCCCGAACAGGCGTAGCATTCCAGCGTTCGCTTTCCGTTTTTTGACTGGGGAAAGTGGTGCCAGGAATCAGGGATGATTCGGCGACTTGCTCGCTTCATAATGCCGCTCTTGTTCGCGGTGCTGTTACTTGGATTGCTGCCGTGCGTGGCCGAAGTGTGGTTGCGTTGGCAGGAATTTCGAGCGGGTCGCCCATTGTTGTCGGCAGATCCTCGCGATGAATTGGTGGTGCCGTCGTGGTTGACTCACCACCAAGTCAAACCGATGCGGTCGATTACAGGGACGAATCCTGATACCGGCGAAACGTTTGAAACGCAGACGAACAGCTTCGGCTTGCGCGGCGATGAACCAAAGATTCCGAAGCCCGACGGAATGCTGCGAGTGGTTGTGGTGGGTGACGAGACGATTTTTGGGCTCGATGTTGCTGATCAAGACACGTTCACGGCAAAGCTAGCCAAGCTGTTGCAAGCGGCTTATCGACGACCCGTGGAAGTGATCAACGCCGCAGTCCCTGGCGATTGTCCGTTGATCTCAACGTTGAGACTCAAACACGAATTGCTGAGCCTGAACCCGGACCTCGTGATTTGTCACTTCGACATGTCTGATGTCGCAGAAGACTACGCCTATCGTAGATTTACCGTGCTTGGCAACGGAGACGAAGTGCTGGCGTGCCCGCATCCATTGTTGGAAAAACCGGTGGGCGCTGTTGAGAAGCTGGGCGACCATTTCTTGTTGGCAAAATGGGGTCAGCGACAACTGGCAAAGTTTTGGCGACAGAAACGCCCGGATGAGCCGACTGACGATATCGACCACCCGCTTGGAAAGTTTGCCTGGCTGGCAGACACGCCGCCCGTGAGTTGGGCTCCCCATATTCAACAAGCGCGGGCGTCGTTGGTGGAATTGAGCCGGGTCACAATGGCGGGTTCCAGCCGTTTGTTGATCGTCACCTGTCCGGCTCCGTGGCAAGTTTCCGCGACGGCAAGTTCAGGCGAGGGCGTTCGCGAAGAGGCCGGTGTCCCGCCTGACGAGTTTTATCGCAGTAAGCTTCCGTTCCAAGCTCTTGCTGAGGTCGCGAATGCTCGCGGGTTAACGTTGTGTGATGTGTCGGACGATTTTCGGCGGCAGGCGAATCCCGATCGACTCTTTTTCAACAACGCACCGAGATTGTCGGCTGCTGGTCACGAGCTTTACGCGACGGTGGTCGCGAAATTTCTCACCACACACACGATCGAAAACCCGCCACCGACAGCAAACAACAGCGACCTACAATCAACCGGCGTGCGTTGACACATGAAAGTGTCGCCGTCACGCTCGCCTGCTGTTTTCTGTGCACTTCGAGTGACTTCTGAATTACGAGACTTTGAAGAGATCATGTCAGATTTAGAGCAATACACGATTGAAACAGCGACGCGAGCACGTGCGGCCTCTCGCGAACTTGTCCGTGCGAACGGACAGCAAAAAAATGCTTGGCTAAAACGCTCGGCAGAATTGTTACGTCGCCAAACGGCGGAATTAATCGCCGCAAATCAATTGGATATCGATAAAGCTCCGGAATTCGGACTCTCTGCTGCGGCAATCGATCGGCTCCGACTGACAGAGCCTCGGTTGAATGCAATTGCCGATGCGTTGCTCGATGTTGTGAGGCTGCCTGATCCGGTCGGCGAAATCTTTGACAGCAACGTTCGCCCGAATGGCTTGCTTGTGACTCGAGTCCGCGTCCCTTTCGGAGTTGTCTTTTTCATTTATGAATCGCGACCGAATGTGACGGTTGATGCCGCGGCGCTGTGTGTCAAAAGCGGTAATGCGGTGATTCTGCGAGGCGGCAAAGAGGCGTTTCACAGCAACGCGGCATTACACAAAGTTCTCGCGACCGCGCTGTCGGAAATTGGACTTCCGGAGGATGCCGTGCAGTTGGTCAACACGACTGATCGTGAGGCCGTTGGACATTTCCTCAAACTGAATCAACTGATCGACGTGACGATCCCTCGCGGCGGAAAGTCGTTGATTGAACGAGTTGCCGCTGAAGCAACGATGCCGGTGATGAAGCACTTCGATGGCATTTGTCACGTTTACGTTGATCGCGTTGCGAACTTGTCGATGGCAGAAAAAATCTTGATCAACAGTAAGTGCCAGCGTCCCGGTGTTTGTAACGCGGCGGAATGCTTGTTGGTCCATCAAGCAGTGGCCTCCACGTTTTTGCCACGGATTGGCCCCGAACTGGGACTGCATGGAGTGGAATTGCGATGTTGTTCGCGTTCGCTGCCACATCTGTCACACGGTACGTTGGCGACTGATGAAGATTTTCGTACGGAGTACCTCGATTTGAAGATGTCAGTGAAGGTGGTCGACTCGCTTGATGACGCGATTCGGCATATCAACGAATACGGTTCGCATCATACTGACGCGATCGTGACCACTGACTTGGCTGCATCAGAACGCTTTTGCCGAGAGGTTGATTCAGCCGCGACTCACGTGAATTGCAGCACGCGATTCAACGACGGTGGCGAATACGGTTTGGGGGCTGAAATCGGTATCAGCACTGACAAGTTTCACGCACGCGGTCCATGTGGCCTGCGCGAACTGACGAGCTACAAATGGGTTGTTCACGGACAGGGGCAAGTCCGTTCGTAAGTTGCAATGAAATCAAAATGAGACCCTCTGCCATCTGTGTTGAAACAAGTCAGACGAGGTAATGTCTCCCGCAGAGGCGCAGGGATCGCAGAGTTTGGAGAAACTGAAGTTATGTGTTCTCCGCGAACTCTGCGCCTCTGCGGGATAATCCTGGTTTTCAACACACATGGCGGGGAGCCCATCTTTATCGATGGCGGTGTCGGTTTGGTTTTCGAATGCTGATCAGACTTCGTTGACGAATTTCGTAACACACAAATTGAGGAGCGCCACGGATGGCAAATCTCAGTCCCGCAGAATTGGAATCTTTGCTTGGGCCACATGGGCTTGCACAGGTTTACCAACGCGCGACCCCACGTGTGCCAGCGGATGACTTCTCGCAATGGGCACCTTTTGCAGAGGAATTCGCCCGTTACCTGACATCTCGATTGCGTCCGCTCGTGAAAGCCGCATCGCGAGTTCAGCCAATTGGTCGCAAGTCACAGACCGCAGAATCTGTCATTGCAAATCACGACTCTCGGTCGGTCATTGGATTTTGGCAGTGTGGCCACTCGATGGAACCGCTATCGATCATCCTTTCGCCACCGCTGGTCACAACCTTCGTTGATCGACTCCTTGGGGGACGGTCTGGATCGAATTTTGATGAGCCGAGTGAGTCGCGAACGTTGACCGAGATCGATCATCGTTTCGCGGTTCGGCTAGTTGATGCTGCTCGACAGAGCTTGATGGAGGCCGCAGTTGTTGGATCATCAGGGGCATCGTTTGATTTGCGCGAGCTTCCTGTGCAGACAACTTCATTTGAGGAGGCTTGGTTACCTGATTGCCCATTATTGCGTTTGTCGTTTGAGCTTCGGTTCGTTCAAGGCGGTGGTTGGCTCGAGATCCTGCTTCCGCACGATGTGGTCGCCCCATTTGTCCGTGTTGGTTCCGATGAGTTGTCGAAGAATCCAAATGCGGAATCCGAAATTCTTCGACGCGACGAATTGCAATCACGATCTCACAATACACCGCCGAAAACCTCGGTTGTCGCACAGCTAGCACGTCTGACCTTGCCCGTTACAGATCTTGAATCGCTTGCCGTTGGCGATGTTTTGGTGACGGAAGTCACACCCAATCATCCGCTGGATGTCCGCATTGGCGAGTCTGCCTGGCTGCACGCCGATTCGGGATGCCTCGACGGTCATAAGGCCGTTCGCATTCAGATGTCGGCGGTAACGAAGTAAGCCATATTCAACGTGGCAAACTAAGCCCACCAGTGATTCAACGATCTGGAAACAGCATTTAGGCCAACAAGTCTTCGATGACATGGCCGTGCACGTCGGTGAGACGGCGATCGACTCCGTTGCTGCGGAAGGTGAGCTTCGTGTGGTCGATGCCCATCAGATGCAGCATCGTGGCGTGGATGTCGTAGACCTGAGTGGGGTTGTCTCGATCGAGCGGCTTGTAGCCCCATTGATCAGACGGGCCGTAGGTTACACCGGGCTTGATGCCGCCGCCGCAGAGCCAGTTGCTGAAGACATACGGATTGTGGTCGCGGCCTTTGCT
>CAIJTL010001155.1 GCA_903823545.1 uncultured Planctomycetaceae bacterium | reverse complement strand
GTGGAGGGGGCGTCGTTGGTGTGTAGCGTGCTAAACACCAAGTGACCGGTCAGGGCACTTTGAATGGCAGTCTCGGCTGTTTCGTGATCTCGGATTTCACCGACCAGGATGACGTCAGGATCGTGCCGCAAGATCGCTCGCAAGACAGTTGCAAAGGTGACTTCAATGTCCGGATTCACCGGCACTTGAACGAGTCCTTCGATTTCGTATTCGACGGGGTCTTCTGTCGTGATGATCTTTGTTTCGACGTCATTGAGTTCATTCAACGCGGAGTACAACGTTGTGGTCTTACCGCTACCCGTTGGGCCGGTAACGAGCACGATCCCGTTCGGTGCGTGAAGACACTGACGGAATCGCGTTAACGTATGAGCGTCCATACCGATCTTGTTGAGGTCCAATTGGACGACGGTTCGATCGAGAACTCGCATAACGACCGATTCGCCGAACATCGTCGGCAGAATGCTGACTCGCAAGTCGACGGAGTTGCCGCCGACGGTGAGCTCAATTCGTCCGTCCTGTGGCAATCGTCGTTCGGCGATATCCAGATTCGCCATGATCTTGATACGAGACACGATTGCATTCGCCAGATGGCGAGGCGGTGGCACCATTTCATACAAGACGCCATCCGCTTTTACGCGAATCTTGAACTCATCCTCAAACGGCTCAAAGTGAATATCGCTCGCTTGATCACGAATCGCGAGCAGCATCACCATGTTCAACAGCTTGCGAATCGGTGCGGAATTGACCAATTCGTCTTCGGAGCCGATGTCATAAGCAGTGCTTCCCCCTTCTTGGCCGGGATGCTTTTCCTCAATCTGCCCGATGACATCTTCGATGCTGTCTTCTTTGTCTGCGTAGTGCCGTCCGATTGCTTCCTCAACGTCCGGCATATTCGAGACGGCACCGCGGACATCGTACCCTAGAAAGTTTCTCAGATCGTCGAGTGCTGCTACGTTTTGCGGGTCTGCCATTGCCACCGTGAGCACGTTGTTCTTCAGCGAGATTGGCATGATTTTGTAAATCTCTGCCATCGTCTGTGGGACAAGCTCCAGAACCTTTGGAGGAATATTGGTTTCCTTCAGGTTGATGACGGGCATGCCCCATTGCTCGGCGAGCGCCTCGGTCACCTGAGCGTCGGTAACTAGCCCCATTCGAATGGCAACACGACCGATGACCTCGCCTGGGCTCTTCTTCTGCTCTTCAAGAATGTCCCAAAGCTGATCTTCGTTCAGATAACCGAGATCAACGAGGATCTGTCCTAGCCGTCTTGCCGCCATGAAAAACACTCCTAAGCAGTTTTGCCCAAACTACAATAAGACCCCGTCACTGAATCATCTGAGATGAGGTCTTATTCGTCGTCGTCGCCTTCCTCGTCATCTTCCAGCAGCCCCTTCTTCGCCTTAACAATTTTCTCTTGCAACTCGCCAGGATTATTCGCCCGATTGATGACGTCCGATTCCTCGCACAGTTGGTTTTTCCAAAGGTTAAACAGGGCGTCATCCATCAGTTGCATGCCGTGCTTGCGACCAGTCTGAATGGCCGAATTGATACGGAATGTCTTGCCTTCGCGGATGAGGTTGGCGATTGCCGATGTGACCACCAAAAACTCGTAGGCCGCGACCATCCCTTTGGGTTTTCGAGCCAAGAGCTGTTGGCTCAAAATGCCGATGATTGCCGTCGATAGCTGGGTCCGAATCTGCTCCTGCTGATTCGTTGGGAACACGTCGATGATTCGGTCAACGGTTCCTTGAGCGCCGGTCGTGTGCAGTGTTCCGAACACGACGTGGCCGGTTTCAGCAGCGGTAATAGCGGACTCGATCGTTTCGAGGTCTCGCATTTCGCCGACCAGGATGACGTCAGGGTCTTGGCGGAGAGCGCGACGGAGGGCTTCAGCAAACGTCGGAGTGTCCACGCCCACTTCACGCTGGTTGATCGTGCTCTTTTTGTGTTCGTGGTAGTACTCGATCGGATCTTCGAGAGTGATAATGTGATGGTCAACGTTTTCGTTGAGCCAGTTGATCATGCTCGCCAAGCTAGTTGTCTTGCCGCTGCCTGTTGGGCCAGTGACAAGAAACAGGCCGCGCGGCCGCTGAATCAATCTCTCAATAATTGGCGGAAGACCAAGCTGCTGAAACGTCAAAAATTCGTTGGGAATTCGCCGCAAGACCATTGAGATCTTGCCTTTTTGCTTAAACACCGAAACTCGAAATCGAGCTTTGGTGCCGAAGGCGAAGCCGAAGTCCGATGAACCAACTTCTTGAAGCTCCTGCTGATTCCGCTCCGGGGTGATGCTCTTCATCAAAGAGACAGTGTCTTCTGGCTCAAGCGTCTTTGTCTCAAGACGAACCATGTGTCCGCCCATCCGAACGACCGGTGGCTGTCCACACGAAATATGCAGGTCGCTGACCTTTTCCTTAATGACCGTCTCGAGCAGCTTGTCAATTTGAATGAAGGCCATCGCAACACCCTAACGTCTTATAAATCTCGCTCATCTCAGGCGGCCCGATTTTCACAATGGGCGGGTCGCCGCACAGAAAAGCTTGAGTTTTGATTAAGTTTGAACCCAGTCTGGTTAGTCGACTGCCTTTTGTAATCTTGCAACCTCAAGAAAGGTTGTAAGCCCTTTCATCGCTTTGTCCGTTGCGTCCTCCGCAAGCGATCTCATTCCCATCAATCTGGCCTGGCGTCTGATGTTCTGAGAGGGCTCGCGATTGAAGGTCATTTCTCGAATTTTCGAGTTCATCGTCATCATTTCGAAAACCGCGACGCGCCCACGGTAACCTGTGTGCTGGCAGTTGTTACAGCCTTTGCCACGCATGAAAGTTGCCGAAGCGGCTTGCTCAGCCGTCACGCCGAACTGAGCCAACTCTGACTGATCGGGCCGATAAGGCTCCTTGCATTTGGGACAAACAACCCGAGCAAGACGTTGTGCCATCACCGCCATAACGCTCGATGCAACTAGAAAAGGCTGCACTCCCATGTCGATTAGTCGTGTCACAGAGCCGGGCGCATCGTTCGTGTGAAGTGTGCTGAAAACTAAGTGCCCCGTCAAAGATGCCTGGATAGCCATCTCCGCAGTCTCTGAATCCCGGATTTCTCCGACGAGGATTACATTGGGTGCCTGCCGGAGCATCGCACGAATAATCGATGCGAAATTCAATCCGATCGCAGACTTCACCTCGACCTGATTGATCCCCGGCAGAAGGTATTCAACGGGATCTTCTGCGGTGATCAACTTTCGATCGGGACGATTTAGCTCCCCCAACGCACTATAGAGTGTCGTTGTCTTTCCGCTTCCGGTTGGGCCGGTCACGAGGAAGATGCCATTTGGCCTGCGTATGATGTTTTGGAATTTTCGATAGTTGTCTTCACTGAAGCCGAGATTTCGAATTCCAATTTTGATGCTGTC